>JAHECH010000300.1 GCA_024641835.1 Deltaproteobacteria bacterium | reverse complement strand
GAGAAGTCATAGAAGGCAGTGAAGGATATCAGGTGCGGGAGGGACCTGCTGACTATAACGCTCTTTTCGGGGCTGAAAAAGACGATATAGGCCTTGAAAACACCTATTTTTGGAACGCTAATACAGAATAATCAAATATATTCCGTGGCCCGACCCCAGGGCCAGAGAGTTTATTTGTCTTTTCAACTGACTTAAATGGCTTCTGACACGTCAGGGGACCGTGGGCTGGACGGGCAACCGAAATCGCTATTGCATACAGCCCCGAAGTTCCCCTTTGAGTTGCGGAGATATTCGGAAACTACACAATAACTTGTTGTCGAGGACGCACAGCGTCCTCGACAATCGCTGCGGATGATCATCCGCAGGCTGCTCGGCGCTTCGCGCCTCACAACCAGCGAATGCAGCAGTCAATCCCGTCGGCAAGCAAGCTTGCCTCCGGTCTTGCTCCTGATCCGCAGCGATTATATCCATACTAAATAGAAGAGATAGAAATTGGAGAACAAACCCAATATACTTCAGGATATTAAAGCGCTAATATTTCTAACCCAAGGTGATTATCTAAATATTCGAGATGATCATAAAACCTTGATTGAGACTTTTTTATCCCGTCCAGTGTTGGAAACCGCCAAAGAACTCTATAATTTTATTCAAAAGATTCATAAAAAGGAAGGCGTTTTCACCTTTATGGACGATTTGCGTCTTTATGAAAAAACACTAATTGCAATCCTACCTGAACAACGTGACCACTCCTTACATTCGGCGAGTGTCTATGTTCTTGGTCTGGCAATTTATAATTCAATTTCAAAAATTCGGAGCTCAGTCAAAACGGATCACCACCCGCCCGAGAGCCCTTCACAAAAAACATCTTTTCTGTTTCGGTGGTCATTGGCGGCCTGTCTACATGATATCGCTTACCCTTTAGAGCTAACTTTGAAATCATTTAATAAATATTCGAAAAAGTTACACGAAATTGAAAAGGACGATTTTTCATTTGTTGAAATTAATTGTGATTTATATGATCGTTTTAATCTCCTTCCAATCCTAAAGCCAAGAGAAATAAAAGATTTTACAAAGAAGGATACAGCCCTTGGGCTTATTTCACATCGTTTGGTTAATGACGGAACAGGTAGCTCCAGAATATCTTATGATACCCTTCTTAAAATAATTGAAAAATATTACGAATCTAATCTTAAAAAGGGCAGAATTGATCATGGGGCATTTTCAGCCGTTCTTATATTGAATCGGATACATAATTTATATGAGCTTAATGATTGGCCGACTGAAGACTTCTATTATGAGATAGTTGATGCAGCCACTGCAATATTTTTGCATAATGCCTATCGATATTCTCCTCTTAAGCAGTTATTCGGTGATGGGGTATTTAAATACGATTCTCCTTGTTCTTTAGGTTACTTACTTTATCTTTGTGATTCGTTATGCGAATGGTTACGCGGAAGAAGCAGAGACGCTCATCATTTCAGATTGAAAATACAAGATGATAAAATCATATACCGAGCACCCAAAAAAGTAAAAAAGAATATCGAGAAAGCAATGAAGCTATTTGATGAAAGAATAACAGTTGATGTGACTTATAATTAGTGAAAATATCTAACAAGCGTATTCACAAAGGACCGCTCGTGCCTCGCGGCCTGTGATACGCACTGTTATGTGCCCTCGGGCCGTTCTATCGCCACGGTATTCAATCATTCCTTGCCGTTTGCTGTACCCACATGAGGGAGTAGTCAAGGACTATGGTAGCGCTCGGTACAATTGTTGAATCCGACGGGACCCCAACGTCCGAGAACGAGTTCTACTCTGGTTTGCTTGATTATTATGACCATTGGGAAAGCATCGATCCAAGGCTTGCCGAGCACCACGAATACTTGTCACGGGCAGCTGATATCTTTGGTAATGATATTGTTAACATGGCGACATACACGAACGAGATCCTGGGGTGGCTTCAGCCTGAGAGAATTCGGGAGTCTTCGTCGGTCGTCTCAGTAAGTGGCATGGCAAAGGCTTACTTGGTCAGCCTACGTTCCGCCTGTGACGCCGTTGCAGAAGCGCTGAGCTACAAGGCCTGCGAAAAACCTGCTCAAGCCCCAACGGACCTTCGAGGGCTCTTAACATGGGCACAAAAAAACGAAGCGCGTGTACAACAACCCGTGATGGCCGTTCTCTCTTCAGATTTCGAATGGTTTTGGAACTTGAGAAGTCTTCGCGATCATGTCGTTCACCATGGGGCACATGCAACCATTCATACAAATGGTCGCCAGTTCAACCTGTGGGTGCATTCCCCAAGGGTGGGGTGGGTAACAAGAGAACCTCTACTTCCCTTGTTAAGCCAGAAATTACAAAGCTTGACATCTTTTGCCGACAAAGCGGCAATAGCCATAAACGAATTGATAAGCTTTCCCCAAGACAGATTACGGAGTCGTGTTGTGTCTGGAGTGCTTATCCCAGCACTTCATAAACTAGTGCAGATTGCTAGGGACTATGCAGAACCCTCGCCATAATATCCCAAATAGCTGAATAAAAGCAAGGCAAAAACAGGGGTACATAACAAATCGCTGAAGTTGTTCCCTAAAATGTCGTCTCAGGGTGTCGGTGCAGTCCCAAGGAACTGTGAGCACATGGCTTTGGGCGGCGGGGCAACTTAGCTCTATGTTGGCCATGAGGGAATACTCGATGGAAAAGTTCCGCTCAGAATGGGTTATCAACTTCCAGCCGGACCAAGACATCCAGGTCCTCGGCGGAGACGCTGACCTGGAGATTCTCAAATCACGTCTGCCACAATCGTACGAACGCTTCGCGGGAACTACCTATTTCAACCGAAAGAGTGGGCGCTTTGCTGAGCAAAGCAACGAGATTCTTGCGGTCTGGCACTTCCGCGCGGCACTGGCCCATTTTCAGGGAATCCTTGACCTCATCGAGTCAGATCTGCCTTCGTCGTGCGGTCAAATGTGGGAACGCAACGATATTCGAAAGAACCTTTACTCTCATCCCTTAGTCTACACCATGACCCGAGTGCGAAACACTGCCCTGCACAGCGGGAATCTGGGCCATTCAATGAAGGACCGTCGCGTCACATTTCTTCCCGGAGGAGAACGGAACGTGACCTGGCTCCTACTTGATCCTATCTCGGCCGCGCACTTCAAACGAACCGACGACCTCGACGGAGAAACGATCATGTGGTTCAACAAGCAAGCGACCATTTGGTCTGCAAACGCCCTCTTGACTGAATCGGCTGTCATTCTCATGACCGCACTCGACACTTTCGTCCGAATGAATCTCAGCCACATCCCTGAACAGGAACACGCACGTGAGAAAACCAGACGAGCTGAACGAGCCTTATCCTCCGAATGATTTAACTGGATGAGAAAATGAGGGATGACCAACAATGGGGTCGAGTGTACCGTGAACCCGCGGACGGGTTCACGTCCACTCACCCCGAACGTTCTGCATAAGGATTGAGAACGGGGCCGATGGATGAACACGCTCCAGCGCGAATTCGAGAAGCAGTATCAGAAGCATCTGAAGCCAGAAAAGATCGGTGCTTTGGTTATTGCCAAACGATGCAGCGGCCTGGGCATCAACCTGAATAAGTCACAGCTCGAATCCATAGAAAGGCAGATTAAGGACTCAATCGGCGGTCATCTGTTATTAGATGTCTCAGATGAGCAATGGTCCAGTGCCGGATTCGCATCGGAAGCAGAAGCCGCAGAGGCATTGAATCTGGCGCTTCAAGATCTGGAACCAGACTTCGAGCGTTTTGCCTCCAACTTGGAACACTCTTTTCCTGATTTGCTCACCGAAACCACTGAACACTTAGCACTCAGCACCCTGAAGACTTTGAAGCGATCCGCCCGCCGGATGCTCAGAGATCGAAGAGGCTTCCTCGCAGCGTTCGAAGCTAACCTCTATTACATCTGGGGCAACGCACTCGATGCTCTCGAGATACATCTCGCGATCGCCCTGGAAGCAGGAGAAATCTTCAACCGCGAGTTTCGGCCCGTTGCAGCGACCTCCAGTGACTTCGTCTTTGAGGTGCTTACTCGGTCCCACGCCCGATCGTGTCAGATCGCGTCGGAAGTACTCTCATTGTTGCGGGCGGGGCATGCCGATGGTGCTATGACGCGGTGGAGATCCCTTCACGAACTCTCAGTGGTGTGCTCCTTTGTCTCGAAGCACGGCAACGAGGTAGCTGAACGTTACCTCTTGCACCAAGACATTGAGTCCTGTAAGGCCGCTGCACAATACCAAACGTACTGCACTCGGATCGGGTACCGGCCTTTTCCGGCCGAGGAGATTGCAGTACTGGAAGAAAAGAGAGTGATGCTGATTAAGCGCTTCGGGAAGACATATGCTACTGAGTATGGGTGGGCTGCTGAGGCCTTCGGCTCAAGAGACCCACGATTGAGCGACATAGAAAAATCGGTTGAGCTCGACCATTTGCGCCCATATTACAGAATGGCGAGCCACAAAGTACATGCAAATCCTAAGGGTGTGTTCTTTAGCCTGGGTTTGTTTGACGGTATCGGTAACATATTATTGGCCGGGCCTAGCAACGCTGGACTCGCCGATCCGGGGCATTTAACGGCAATTTCATTGGCTCAGGTTACAACCACCTTGCTGATCACTAGACCTAATCTGGATCGTCTCGTGATGTCCAATATTCTACTTAAAATGAGCGATGAAGTAGGCAAGAAATTCTGGGCGGCGGATCGTAAGCTCGATCAACAGGAGCGCAGAACAAAGCGCTCAACGAGGACGCGGCGCAAGCACCACGCCTGTTAGCGCCCCGTTCGCGCCGCTGCCCGCCGCACGTTAGGCGCACTTCAAAGGAAGCTGCTGCCGCAGGACAGATAAATGGCATACTACTACAAACATCCTGACTTGGTGTTACCTGAGGACGGCAGCGTAATCTGGCGATACATGGAACTGTGGAAGTTCCAAGCGATGTTGCAAGAGAACTCCGTCTTCTTTTCGAGAGCGGACAAACAGACTGACAATCTAGAGGGCGAGTATCCGGAGGGCATGCTCGCCGATTTAGAGAGGAGTTTCGGGGATGGAATTCCCTCTAATGATGGGATTACCTACACGTTCCGCGAGTGGCATACGCAGAAGGAAATCCCGTCGCGGTTGATAAGTTGTTGGAGTGTTGGTCCCAGCGAATCGCGAAGAATGTGGACCGAGTTTACGAACAATAAAGAGTCAGTTGCAATCCGCTCAACGATAGAAAGGCTAAAGAGTTGCTTTCATGACAAGGCAGAGCCAGTGGTGTGGATAGGAAGAGTACGCTACGGAGAGGAAGAAAACAGGCTCCCCAGGTCAAGGTTCCAATGGAACGTCAATTTCTGGTTGTACCCATTTTTCGCAAAGAAGGATACCTTTCGCTGGCAGAACGAGGTCAGGGCAATCGTCAACATAGCGCGCAGGAAACAGGATCAACTCGGTCACAGCCAGAACGGATGTTATGTGAAGGCCGACCTAAAGCAACTTGTCGAATCGGTGTGGATTCACCCGCAATCACCACCACGATTCATAGACCAAGTTGGGGTTGTGCTTACTAGTTGCGGCTTTGGGAATGTTGACATCTATCAATCTCCGTGGGATTCTTTGCCCTTATAGGGCCAGCCATTGCTAAGCGCGGTTGGAGGCAATCCGTCCCCGCCTAACAGGGAATCAAGCTGACCTAGAATCCGGTGACAACCCAGGGGACCAACTGAAGACCCGGCAGCTTATCCCTGACGTTAAGTTCCCAAGAGACGGAGGTACTGTGTGACAAGCGTTAACGACACATTCCGGGCAGAAGTTTTGCGCTTGATGACACAACCTGAACTTCCTGGGGCACTTTACTTTCACATTACGCTACTTGCGGAACAAAACGGGAATCCCCAGTGGGGTATCCAGACGCAATGGTGCGGTTACACGGAGACCAAACCCATGCGCGAAATACGAGAGGGGGCTTTGTATCACGGTGAGGC
>JAHECH010000299.1 GCA_024641835.1 Deltaproteobacteria bacterium | reverse complement strand
ACCTTGGCGCGGCAGGTTATCGTGGTCGTTAAACCTAAAGAAAGAGGCAAAGTGAGGGAATCTGAAGAATGGTTGGCACGTGAAGGGTGAAGGGTGTAATGTATCGTAACGGGGTCGGGCCACGGCAAGTGTTTGATATCGGATGGGATAGTGACAAAGTGACCCCCTGAAAGGGGGCTATAATGCATTTTTTGAGGGCAAAAAGGCTGTTATTCCCGAGAGTCTATGGCAAGAGCGAAGCGGCATTGTACTGTGAGAAGAAGCCAAAGAAGGGTGTGAAGGGCAATCAGCCCCGGGAGGGTGAGTATTCCGGCCCAATCCGTCCACTGATTCCGGGCTAATGCGTCCAGCCATTCCGATCCAATCCGTCCACTGATTCCGATTTAATCCGTCCACCCATTCCGGAGTAATCTGTCCACTTTCTCCAGGGCTCATCGGAGCAGCAGTCGCGCTGGATTATACATCCTGCCAAGGGTACCCTCCCTCAAAATCTATTTGGGGAGGTAACCATGACGAAAAGGAGATTGTCCATGCGCAAGATTGAAGAAGTTCTCCGATTAAAATGGGGCCACCAACTGCGTGAGAAGGGGGACGCTGTTAGGTTTTTAGGTTGATGCAGAAGCCTTGGGAGTGGTAATGGTGGATGATGCCAAGGAGATCTCGAATCGACCCTGCTGGTGCCCTGCACCACGTCATGGTCAGGGGCATTGAAAGGGTGGCAGTATTCTGAAGCGATACCGATAGGAATCACTTTCGGGAACGACTGGAGGAAGCCCTTTTGGATACAAAGCCAAGAAAGTGCCCTCTTGCGTCAAGTTAAAAACCTAACAGCGTCCCCATTCATTCATAGGCTGTGGATCATGTACAGACAAAATAAGGGCAACGAATTGCGCCCCACACAACCAATCGATCCACCGGATCGCCTACAAAGCGGGCTCCCGCCGATGCCAGCGTTCGGCCTCGGACCGAGTTGACAAGGCTTTTCCTGTTGGCTATACTTCGGATATCCATAGGAGGTATCCATATGGTGACAAAAATCCAGAGGTGGGGAAATAGCCAGGGGTTGCGCCTTGCCAAGCGCCTACTCGAGGACGTGCATATTTCCGTAGGAGACGACGTCGATGTAACCGCCCGCGACGGACTGATTGTCATTGCTCCGGCAAGACGTATTCGCGGTAGGCAGAGTCTGAAAGAACTCGTTTCGCGCATACCCAAGAACTACAAGGCCGACAAAATTGATTGGGGCGAGCCGGTTGGCAGAGAGGTCTGGTAGGTGAAAGCGTACATTCCGAAAAAGGGGGATTTCATCGCAGTTACCTTCGACCCCCAGTCGGGTCACGAACAAAAAGGTCGTCGCCCTGCGCTTGTCGTGAGCAACACCCTGTTCAACCAGAAAACGGGGCTCACCATTGTATGCCCCCTGACTAGCACTGATCGCGGATACCCTTTTCATGTGGCAGTCACGAAGAACCCGGACGTGAAGGGATTTGTGATGGTCGAGCAGGTCAAGTCTATCGATTTTCGTGCTCGCCAAGCGAAGCCCATCGGAAAGGCCTCAGATGATGTGCTCGACGAAGTTCTGTCAATCCTTGATGCTTGCATCTATTGAAGGCTGAACCAGACAAATACAGCCAACGGCTAATTGCGTCTTCTGATCTGCAGCGTTATGCCGCTGATCTAACACGTCCGATCTCATGGCTTCTAGAGGATGAGCAATGATTAAGCTCGTGTACTGTATTACCAAAAAATCAGGTATGACTGATGAAGACTGCTTCCATTACTGGAAAAACATTCATGGTCCGATTGGCGCACGCATCCCAGGTTTGCGCCGATTAGTGCAAAGCCATCGCATCAATGTTCCAGGCGACGCCCGGGCAGCAGATTTTGATGGTATGGCTGAACTCTGGTTTGATGATATGGCTGCTTTATTAGAAGCGCGCAAGAGTCCGGAATGGCAGGCTTCACGAGAGGATGAGCACAACTTCATTGACGAAAGCAGAGTTGCGTATTTTATCTCAGAAGAGCATGGGATCATATCCAGCTAATGGGATGTCTCAGGCGCGGCATAACAAGACGCTTGCGAGTGACCGTGATAGCGGGGGGCTCTTTAACAATTTAATTGAGATTATATCTGTTTGAGATTAAAAGCATGATATGCCAAGGACAGCAAGACTGGATGCTCTTGGCATTCTGCACCACGTAACGTGATTCAGGGAATAGCCCGCATCGGATTTTCAGTGGAGAGGGGAGAATCAATAGCAGAAAGAGGTAATTGTTCAGTTGAAAGATAAATTGCTAAATTTTAAAAGAGAGTCCCGCTTTAGTAGGTTCTATGCCCAGGCAGAAGTCTAGCGCACAAATTCACGTTGCAGATGGCGGCGGCGGTGTGCGGCAGGTAGCCGATCTCCGCTTTGAAGCTGGTGAGTGGCCGATCGCGCTCGTCGTTTCGGCAAACGAAGCCGAAAGTTGGATGGCACACCTTAGCGCCGAGGCCGAGGAACGGGGTTGGAATATGAGTTCGTTGACCCAGCTCGATGCCGCGGAGAACAGTGGAACCCTCTCTGTGCATACGGCGAACACGCCATCATCGGTGACAATAGACATAGTTTGGGAAAGGACACGCGGTAAAGAACTCCGACTCCGAGCGCGACTGAGTGGCGAACCTCTGCTGTCCCTAGATGACGCGCGAGACTTCATCAATGCAGTAAGCGCAAGAGCACACACGGGGAAAACGCTTCGTGCCCCTCGACAGGCTTACCTAATCTATGACGGGCTCCCGTGGCGGGGTGAGCTCTGGCCAGATGACGACCATAGGCTCGGCCCACCTTCGAAACACCCTGATACCCTGCTAGGCCAGCAGATTATTATTGTGGATGCGATGGTGGAAGGCATCGGACAGCAGGGGGTCAGTGCAAACTTTCAGAGGCGCCTTCACGAACTCCGTGTGTTTCTGAGCTTCGTTCTTGGACTGAATCTCGAATTGAGCAAGCCCGAACGAGGATGGGTTTTCGATATTAATGCCGAAGGTCGTATAACAGACTGCACGCTTCGAAATGTTGGCTATGCAGAGTTATCGCCCCAAGTGGAGTTTCCAAGACGTGGATGCGCTCCACCAGTGGCAAGACGTCATGTGACGCGCCCGGGTCTCGGCCCGTATGGAATATGGCCTGACATGCAAGAGCAATGGGTTCCGGCAGATATCGAAAGTCTCTGGGAGACTTTCCTTCGGCTACCAACCGACAAGCGAGAGCACTTGCTCCGAGCGGGCAACGCTTATCTGATTGCAATGTCAATGTGGCCGGATCAGCGCACTGCCTATGCAGCCTTCCTAGTTGTTGCCTGCGAGGCGCTGAAGCCGACGGGGAACCGATATGATTGGATGAACGTCTACGACGTCATAGCGAGCCTCATGAGCCCAAGCGACGCACGGCGTCTCCGTGAACTATCTGTTCATCCTCAAAGAGTTCGCAGCGAGCACGTGCATCGCGGGGAGCTTGTTGCCGGGGAGCTCCTCCCTATGCTCATGCAAAACCATTTCAAGGATCCGTCGTTCGATGGGATGCTTAGCGCGCTGTCTGCTATCTCTCGCATCTGCCTGATCGAATGGTTACGCCGCGCAGGGATTTATAAAGTGGTCCGCATGCTGCGCGCCAAACCCGCGCGCGCCGCTCGTACCAACACTAGTGCGAGACGCAGCGGCGCGACGAAATGAGATCTAACCGCCGCATCAACGCCGACCTGTGTAATGGGGTCGGGCCACGCCAAGTATATGATATAAGATAGAATGCTGCTGAAGTTACCTCCAAAGATGGGCCTATAATCCGTTTTTCGAGGGTAAAAAGGCTGTTATTCCCGAGAGTCTATGGCAAGAGCGAAGCGGCATTGTACTGTGAGAAGAAGCCAAAGAAGGGTGTGAAGGGCAATCAGCCCCGGGAGGGACCTGCTCACTATAACGTAACGCTCTTTTCGGGGCTGAAAAAGACGATATAGGCGCCCAAAACACCTAATTTCTGGAACATTAATTCCGAATAATCAAAGACATGCCGTGGCCCGACCCCAGGGCACCAGGGCAACAGGGCACAGGGCAAGGTGTCAATGGTAAATGGTATCCCATGTGTTTGTTGCTGGATTAAGTTTCTTAGAATCTTAAGGGCATCCCGTTGCCGTGCTGTACTCATATTGTGACTCTTTTCACTCTTTTCAAAAAACACGAAGAAGGTGGTATAAATGAAGAAGATGCTTGCCGTGTTGGCGTTTTGCACCCTTCTATGTTTCACCTTTCCGTATCTCCTGGGGGCGCAAACAACCCCCGATCCTGCACTTGTGACAGCGATAGCCGCAATAAAGGTCATTGACAACCACGCCCATCCATTGCGGGCCCTCAAAGAGGGTGAACGTGATACCGAATGGGGTGAACTGAGTTATCACACCTTAGAAACTGCCGCCACTGATCCCGGTGCCGAGATGGCGCTCGTTCCTTTTCGGTTGCGGCCCAAGAGCCCGGAGTTCCTTGCCGTCTGGCAAGCGCTCTATGGACTTCCGCGAGGCGCCGTCACAAAGGAGCTTCCCCATGACGTGGTTCAGGTCAAACGGCAGGTCATGCTTGAACAAGGCGACAACTATCCCGCTTCGGTCCTCGACAAAATAGGCATTGAGACCATGCTTGCCAACCGCGTGGTCATGGATCGCAGCCTGCCTGCTCCCCGTTTTCGCTGGGTCTCTTACGCTGACGCTTTGATGTTCCCACTCATCAACAAAGAAGTGCGAAAAGCAAGACCCGATCTTGTTACCTCCTATGGCAGTCTGGAGCGGTTGCTGAAGACCCATCTGACGGACCTGGGATTGAGCCGATTACCGCCCAGTCTGGAGGGATATCTGACCAGGGTTGTTACCCCTGCGATGGAGCGCCAGAAGCACGGAGGCGCAGTGGCGGTCAAATTCCTGACAGCCTACGTGCGCACGCTGGATATTTCCAATCCGTCAGTGGAACAGGCAAAGCGCGTGTATGACCGATATGTCAAGGGAGGGAAACCGACGGCGGGCGAATACAAGACGCTGCAGGATTATCTGTTTCGCTACATCTCCCGCGAAGCTGGTCGACTGGACCTGGCCGTCCACATCCATACGGGTTTCGGCATCGGCAGATATTTCGACGTAGTCGGCTCGAATCCCCTGTTACTGGAACCGGTCTTCAACGATCCGGTGCTGCGAAAGACCAATTTTGTCATCATCCACGGGGGCTGGCCTTTTGCGAAGCAATCTGCCGCCATGCTCCTTAAACCCAATGTCTATGCCGATTTCTCAGCCATCGCATTTCTCATTTATCCGCGAGAACTCAGCGATGTGTTACGGAGTTGGCTGGAGATCTCTCCAGACAAAGTCCTCTTTGGGACCGATGGTTTTGAAGTCGATCCGAACATGCTCTTCCTCAATTGGGAAGAATTCACTTGTATGGGGACCCGTAGCGCGAGGCAGGCATTGTCGCTTGCGCTCACAGAAATGATGCGTGACGGCGAAATTACGCATGAGGAAGCGTTGGGTATCGCCCGGAAAGTACTTCGAGAAAACGCTGTCAAACTGTATAAGTTCGAGACTCCATAAGCGTTGAAAGCCCATCGCACCAGTCTCATAGCAGGGGATCATAGGGGTCAGCCTTGACAAAGGACAAAGAGAACAGCAAACGATTGCCCGACACTTATAAGGCCTCCTCTTGTCAAGGGGTAAAAGTATCCCCTTGGTAGAAAGTTTTTTGAGGTTCTTTCGGAATGTGCGTCGATGGGTCTGAGATGGGCAGCGCGTAGTGACCCCTGGGAATGGGGGACGGTCATAGGAAAATAAATAACTTGACGTGGAGAATGTGGTGTATAGCGGGACGCTCTTTAACAATTTAATTGAGATTATATCTGTTTGAGATTAAAAGCATGATATGCCAAGGACAGCAAGACTGGATGCTCTTGGCATTCTGCACCACGTAACGTGATTCAGGGAATAGCCC
>JAHECH010000298.1 GCA_024641835.1 Deltaproteobacteria bacterium | reverse complement strand
TCTAGTGGTCGATGATGAACCTGATATTCTCGCAACCGTAGCTGAAATTCTCGACATGTGTCATGTGGACAAGGCAAGCGATTTTGAAACAGGCCTCCAGTTGATTATGAAGAATACCTATGACGTTGTTATTTTGGACATCATGGGCGTCAATGGCTTTGAACTCCTGAAGAATGCGGTTCTAAGAGACTTTCCTGCAGTCATGCTCACGGCGCATGCAGTGACCCCGGAGGCGCTCAAGAAATCCATCGAACTCGGAGCCGTTTCTTTCCTACCAAAAGAGCAGATGACGGACCTCAAGGAATTGCTCGAAGAGGTGGTTTTGGGCGGTGGGAAGCGCTTGTGGTGGTTAAAATCTTTGCATAAAACAGGCCCCTATTTTGATAAGAAATTCGGCCCTGATTGGAAAGAAAAGGACAAGTACTTCAAGGAATTTGTGGCAGGGTTGCAAAAGGAGGGAAAACCCCCTCGTTCATGAGTCAAAGCATAAAGCCGGTTCGATTCTTCTTACTCGTTCTTCGATTTATCGATCATTCTGTCTCAAACCCAGGTTTTCCTATACCTGCTTAACCTGCGAGGTGATGGCCGCAGGTTGGGTTTTTCACCATTGAGAGTTACCAAATGAGGAGGTAACGAAATGGCGGACAAAGTCTACGACGCGGTTGTTATTGGAGGAGGGCACCATGGGACGATTATTGCCCCTTATCTCGCCAAGGCCGGCATGAAAGTGGGTGTTTTTGAGCGACTGGATCATCTTGGCGGAGGTGCGGTCACCGAAGATGGGCCGGCGCCAGGGTTTCGTATGAACTTCTGTGCTAATTGGACGCGATTCTATGGTCACCATGCTTATAAGGAATTCGATCTTCGGGCCGAAGGACTGGAATACGCGTTTCCAGACACGAATGAAGCCATTGTCTTTGATGATGAAACCGCCTATGTGAGCTACGCCGCTTTTCCGGTGGTGAATCCGAAAACAGGAGAGACAAAGTTCAGCGAAAAAAACGCCAAGAAAACTTATGAGGCGATCGCGCGGTTTTCAAAGGCCGACGCAGAAACATATCTCGATTTAACGGAAACATACAAAGAAAAATGGCGCCCGGCATTTCGTAGGCATCGATATTCATTGCCTACCCCGTATGGGACCCCTGATGCCCTAGAAGAACTTCTGTCTGATCCTAAGAGCGGACTGGATCCATCCATGCAATTCATGACCTGCAAGCAGATTGCGCACTATTTCTTCGAAAGTGATGAGCTCAGGATATTGACTCTCAGAGGGTTTCTAACCTCGGGGGGTATCTTTCCTGACGACGTGCCTGGACTTAGCCTTATAATTGCCAATATCCATCTGGCGCTCGGGTGGGAGCCTGCGGCTGTTGCTAAAGGTGCGACACAGGCCATCACCGATGCTCTCGTTTCAGCGGGTAAGAAGCTGGGCGTGGAATATTTTATCAATTCAGAAGTAGACAAGATCTTCATAGAAAATGGTAAGGCCAAAGGCATTGCACTCGCAGACGGTACCGAAATTTCGGCAAGGCAATTGATCGTGGGGGATATTGGGACACCTCAACTGTTTCTCCGGCTAATTCCAAAAGAGCTTATTAGTAGCGAAATGAAGCGTAGGCTTGAAACGAATTTGTATGATAGAGGTCATGTTTTTTGGGGGACTTTGGCGGTTCATGAGCTTCCCCGATATAAAGCCGCAAAGTCCAACCCGGATATCAATGCCACGCCTCGAACCTATTGGTCGCCCAAGGATCTGGCGTATATGGAAAACAAATATATGCATGAGCTCTTCCTTTTGGGCATGGGCTCCAAGTTTTTCTGTTTGACGGCACCTGACACCGTTTGGGATCCCTCTCGTGCACCAGCAGGCAAGCAAACTGTCCTGTTTGAGGAATACTCTTGTCCTGCCCCTTTCTACTCCAGGCGGGAGTGGCGCCAACTCTCAGATGAGTTTTTGAATTCCCTTGTTCAGCAATGGGGGGAGTATGCCCCTAACATGACGAAAGACAATATCATTGGATCTCGTGTGATTACCCCCGTGGACCTGCAGGATACTCATTTGGATATGAGAGACGGGTCATGGTGTGAGGGCACTATGGCTGCCTCTCAGAGTGGACGTTTTAGGGGAATGCCAGGGGGTTTTCGGACATTTATCAAAAACCTTTATATGTGTTCTTCAGCTATGACTGGCGGCGGGGGTATCGGGCGGGGCTCGAGCTTCAATTGTTACCAGGCAATCGCGGAAGACTTTGGATTGCCGAAGCCAAAATAATCATTTGCGAGTACTGTTTGAAAAAAGAAGGCGTAACTGATCTATTCGTCAAATTCTGAAGATGAGAAAATCGCAGCTAGAGGAGAAATGGGATGCCTTTCGAAAAGAAACTTTTCGATTTGGACGGAAAAGTGGCTCTGGTCACGGGAGCAGCTTCAGGGTTAGGACGGGGTTTTGCCCAGACTCTGGCTCAGGCCGGGGCGGATGTCGTTATTGCGGACATTGATAAAGATCACCTGGATGAGACCGAGGGAATTCTAAAAGGAAAAGGCAGAAAGGTCCTCAAGATAGTCGCTGATGTGTCCAACCCAAGGGATGTTGCCCGGATGGTCGACGAGAGCATTTCCAACCTCGGTCAACTCAGTATTGCAGTCAACAATGCAGGTATCATCACTAGACCTGTACGTTTTCATGAAATGCTTCCTGAAGACTGGAATAAAGTCATTTCGGTAAATTTGACAGGTGTATTTCTTTCTATGCAAAAAGAAATAGAGGTGATGTTGAAGCAAGGCAATGGGGGGAGCATTATTAATATTTCTTCCGTCTTGGGACTCGTGGGATTAGATCCTGAGTTGATGCCGCGAGTCAATTATATCGCCTCAAAACATGGCGTGCTCGGCCTCACTAAACAGGGGGCTGTTGAATATGCTGAGCATGGAATC
The DNA here is from genome assembly GCA_024641835.1 of Deltaproteobacteria bacterium. GTDB lineage: Bacteria > Desulfobacterota > DSM-4660 > Desulfatiglandales > HGW-15 > JAHECH01. The sequence goes on along the minus strand of JAHECH010000298.1, from coordinate 3,058 downwards.
AGAGTGAATGCCATTGCTCCATCATGGTTTTCAGGCACCTCCTTAAGTAGAGATAGGAACAAGGTCCAAACAAAAGAGGAACAGGATCTCAGGGAAGAGAGGATATCAGCCCTTACTCCTATGAAAAGGCGTGGGCGAATAGACGAGCTCCAGGGGCTTTTACTTTTTCTTGCCTCCGATGCTTCCACTTATGCAACGGGCCAGGTATTTGTGATTGATGGAGGATGGACGGCGCATTAAAGACTTTTCCGAGAGGGTCCTCAAGTCAATCTAGACGACCCACCAAGAGATTTTCCGTTGACAATCAGGAAACAGGCGAGTATCGGTTTCTTAAGGATTTTCTTGCGTTGTGGTACAGGACCTCATCAAGCTTTCTATAAGCTAAGCTTATGGATACATAAACCTTTTTGTTTTGACAAATTAAAGAATTTTGATGGAAATGTAGCATCATCTCCTGAAAGTGATTGAATGAGCAACGACAACGGAGGGCTTCCACTTCTTTTTGACCTTTTCTAAGGGTTCCCTGGTCGGGCATGAGCTTTCATTTCCTTTCTTCTCCAAATCCCATTGCGCTTACACCCTACCGTCGGCTTCTGAAATGCTGCCTCCCGAAAACGCAAGTCGATTTGATTTCTTGCTGGAATATAATGATCTGTCCGATGAATCGGTTTAGACTGGTTCCTGAACTTTCCGATTGCAGTACGCCGGTATAGGTTTTTCATTGCCGTGCCTGTACACCCAAAACGGGGTGGGAAGAGGAAAGGAACTCCTATCTGAATGCTTTGAGATGATGACCGAAGATCTTGCGTGGATACAGGTCGAAGGGAGGGAACATGACCGGAAAGAAACTGATATTCTGGTTTGAGGAAATAGGGAAAGAGCACAATGATATCGTGGGGAAAAAATGCGCCAATCTCGGCGAAATGACGCGAATGGGACTGGCTGTTCCGCCTGGCTTTGCCCTCTCCCTTGATGTATACCGGCTCTTTGCCAAGGAATCCGGGCTTGCTATGGAAATGGAAGGCTATGTCCGAAAATTTGGAGATCTAAAGGGTCAGGGGATTGGCGTTTTTGACGAGATGAGTCAGACCTTGCGGGAAATGATTGAGGCAAAAGAAATCCCCGAAAGCGTCAGAGCCCAGATTCTTGATTACTATGACGAACTGTCCCGTCGTTTAGGAGTAGACAACCTGCCTGTTTCAGTAAGGTCTGCGGGCACGGAAAGTCGTCCCGGCATGTTCGAGACCTATCTCAACGTGAAGGGGCATCAGGATTTGCTGGAAAAAGTGAAGAAAGTCTGGGCAAGTGCTTATACCACACGGGCGATCGCCTTCCGGGTGAACAAAGGCTTTCCCATGCTTGGAGATGAGTTGGGCGTCGCCATTCCCAAAATGGTCAATGCCAGGGCCGCAGGGATTGCCTTCACGGTGAACCCGGTTGACGGGGATGCCTCTAAAGTCATCCTAGAAGCGAACTGGGGGCTCGGGGAAGGAGTCGTGAGCGGCGCTGAGTGCGTGGACGGCTTCATCGTAAACAAACAGGACTCAAGAATCCTGGTGAGGAATCTCGGGAACAAGACTCGCTGCGTCATGAACGTTGGCAACGGAGCCGACTGGGTGGATGTCCCTGAGAACATGAGGAGTATGCCCTGCCTGGACGATCAAGAGGTCATTGAAATCGCAAAACTGGCCGTCTCCTTGGAAGAGAAACTCGGGTGTCCTCAGGATGTCGAATGGGCTATCGATCAGGATCTCCCGTTCCCTGGAAATGTATTCCATTTGCAGACCCGCCCTGCCAAAGTGCAGGCAAAGAAACCAGCGTCAACGGCGGATCGCATCATCGACCTGCTTGCGAAGAGATATCAGAAACCATGATCTTGCCAGAGAAGGGAGGTGAGATACCGGAACTCTTGGATCTTCTTAAGATAGCAATAGGAAACCGAGATCGTTCTCATTGGAGAGTGGAGTGTACCTTAGAAACGAACCGTTAAAAAAAGGAGAGAGAAATGGGCGCAGAAGAAAGGGTGAAGCTGTGGGATGCATTGCCTGGGTATGACTTGATCGAGGAGATTGATCTTCCAGAGATGCATTCCTGGTTCCTGGACGGGACCCATAGCATCCCGCCGTGGACACCGTTGTATGGGTGGTACTGGATTCGGTACTGTTGTCACGGGCTGAAAGTGGCCGCTCAAGAGCTCAGCATTCCCACCTGTAAGGGCTGGGAGATGAGATTCAGAAACGGCGGCTCCTACAACGCTTTCCATATCGTGAGAGATCCAAATGAGATCGCTGAGCGTGAAGTCAAATTTAGAATGGCCTTGCGTCCCTGGATCGAAGACTTTGACGGCCTCTGGAACAAGGGCAAGAAAGAACTCCTGTCCATTTACGACAGCCTCAGAGATTTGGACGTGGATAAAGCATCCAACCTGCAACTTTACCACCATAACTATGATCTTATGGCAGCATACAGGAGAATGTGGGAAATTCATTTCCTCGGCATGTACGCGTCCTACAACGCATGGCTGCTCCTCGAGGAATTGTGTGCGGAACGCTTCGGTATCAAAGACCAGGATCCAGCGTTCCAGGACATGCTCAGAGGGTTCCCCAACAAAGTCTACGAAATGGACAGGAAGCTTTTTGAATTCGGTAAACTCGCGACCCAGGTAGGCTTGTCCGGTATTTTCAAAGAAAACGCGCCTGAAAAGATCAAACCGAAACTGGAAGAATCGGCCAAAGGAAAGGAATGGCTCCGCCAGTTCGTGCACTACATGGAAACGGATGAAGTGGGAGGCTGGAGAATGCGGCGCATGAATGAGCTTACCGAACCTTACTGGCTTGAAGATCCTTCCACACCTTTAGGCATCATACGCGATCACCTCCTCAGGGGAGCGGACTACAGCCTTGATGAAACGAGAAAAGATCTGGCACGGAGAAGAGAAGATGCGATTAAGGCATTCCTCACCAAAGTCCCTCCGGACGAAAAGGACCTCTTTGAAGGCCTCATCGGACTGGCAGGTAAATCGAGTTCCTACAGCGAGGAGCACGATCTATACTGCGAG
>JAHECH010000297.1 GCA_024641835.1 Deltaproteobacteria bacterium | reverse complement strand
ATATGTCGAAGGGGTCGCTGGTGATTGCTGTGGTGATGATCTTATGGGTTTCGGCGATTGCTTCTGCATTTATCGATAACATTCCCTTCACTGCTACGATGCTGCCGATCGTGGCGTATTTGAATCAGGTGATTCCCGGGGCGGAGAGTGGGATCCTGTGGTGGTCGCTGGCGCTTGGGGCGTGTTTGGGAGGGAATGGGACGATGATTGGAGCGAGTGCGAATGTGGTGACGGTAGGGATAGCAGAGAGTCTCGGGTACCGGATATCCTTCATGACATACATGAGGATGGCGTGGTGGCCCATGATCATTACATGCGCTCTCGGTATGGGTTGGCTTCTGATGGTCATGATGTGATGCTCCTTTCTGAAATATGCGGGGAAGAGGAGAAATTTCAGACGAATACGGATTGACAGGGCAAGATATTTGATATATTGACATTTCAATTCTTGAGTGAATTTTAGGGATCACGTGTGACCCTCTTTTTTGTGCCTCAAAAAGGAATCGCCGTTCGGCCCGCAAACCTATCAGCCAAAGCCCCTATCCCTGATCGTTAAGGATTTTTGCGGCCCTATCAAAGGGCTTCACCATCAGGTGTTAACGGGCTGTTGGCCAAATGCTGTTGCGGATTCCAGGTGGCCTGATGGTGCCCTCTCTTCAATACCGAGGCTCCAGGCTGGTCTTTTCTATGGCTTACCCACGGGGGAGTTCTGCCCCCTCCGCATTCCACCCTGGCGGGATGGCTGCGGTTTCCCCCATGGATAAGCCATGAAAAGACGGCGCCCTCTCACCAGGCATTTCAGAGAAAGCACCATCAGGCCACCCATAATGGGTCTCGAATTGATTTCGGCAACAGGCCGTTAAGGAAAGACATTTGTGATACCAAAACGTAGAATTCAAGGAGAGCGATGGGATGATCATTGTCGGGGAACTCATTAATTCATCTCGCAAAGCAATTGCTTCTGCAATCGAGGGTCGGGATGAGGGGGCCATTCGGAAACTAGCCAAGGACCAAGCGGAACACGGAGCCCACTATATCGATGTCAATGCGGGTTCCTTCAAAAGGGAGGAATCTGAACACCTTCAGTGGTTGGTGGAAAAAGTGCAAGAGGGAGTTGACCTGCCATGCTGTATTGACAGTCCCGATCCCCGGGCTATCGAGGCTGCCCTTTCAGTGCACAGGGGAACAGCGATGATCAATTCCATCTCTTTGGAAAAGAGACGGTGCGAAAACCTGCTCCCATTGATCGCCGGCACGAGTCTCAAGGTCGTGGCGCTTTGCATGAGGGATACAGGGATGCCGCGGACAGCCGAAGACCGGATGCGTACGGCTGAAGAGCTTCTTAACTTACTGCTGAAGCATAACGTGAAACTCGAGAACATCTATGTCGACCCCCTGGTTCAGCCGGTAGCAACTGATCAAACTTTTGGCAGGGAATTTCTGGCAGCAGTAGAGAGGATCATGAGCCGTTTTCCGGGTGTCCACACGATCTGTGGGCTCTCCAATGTCTCTTTTGGGCTTCCACTCCGGAAATTCCTGAACCAGACCTTCATGGCCATGGCCATTGCGAAAGGCCTCGATGCGGCCATTCTGGATCCCCTGGATAAGCGTATGATGGCAAACATCCTTGCGGCAGAAGCCCTTGCAGGGAGAGACCGATTCTGCATGAGCTTCCTCAACGCTTACCGGGCAAAGCGACTACAACTTTAATATGGTCTCTCAGAGCCGCAATATCGCCTCCATCGTTTTAAGAAGATTCGAGCGCACACACGTGAAGGAGATCACTCATGACAGAGTCTTTGATTCAGGCCCTCGTGGTGATGCAGGAAGCAAAAGCATTGAAGGAAGCGAGACGACTGCTGGATAAAGGGGCCGACCCCATGAACATTCTGGAAAGTTGTTCCAAGGCGATGGAGATCGTTGGAAAGCGCTTTGAGAGGGAAGAGTATTTCCTTCCCCATCTCATGATGGCAGGTGAGATGCTGAAGCAGATTTCCGAGATGATCAAGCCCGTTGTCAAGGAGGATAAGACCCAACCAGGGCGGGGCAGGGTCCTGATAGGCACCGTAGAGGGCGATATCCATGACATCGGCAAAAACATGGTGGTCTTCATTCTTGAGGCGAGCGGTTTTGGGGTGCTTGATATTGGGGTCGATCAGGCTCCGGAAAAATTCGTTCAGGCCGTCCGGAGCTTTCAACCGCAGGTTGTCGGCATGAGCGGATTGCTCACCCTTTCCTTTGATTCGATGAAGGAAACGGTCCAGGCCATAGAAGAGGCTGGGCTTAGGGAAAAAGTCCGAATCATGATAGGCGGCGGCCAGGTGACCGAAAAAGTGAAAGACTATACGGGGGCTGATGCCTATGCGGCCGACGCGGTGGCGGGTGTCAGGCTCTGCAGGCGGTGGATCGGAGGGGAGTAGCATGAAGGAGCGATTCGTCGAAGAGTCAGGGGATGCGGAAAAAAAGCAGGAAGAACGATTCCGGATCTGGCTTACGGGAGAAGGCATCCCCTTTACCAATGCAAATGCGGAAGCAGCTTACCGGAATCGTGTCACTCTGATGAAGGATGCGATCCAGCTCAAAAAGACACCGGATCGGATCCCCGTCTGCCCGTCTGCTGGGTTTTTCCCTATGCAGTATGCAGGAATCACGATGTACGATGCCATGTACGACTATCAAGCCCTTGCCAGGGCCTGGGAGATCTATCATCAGGACTTTGAGCCGGATGCTTACAACGGCCCCACAACGATCGTCCCTGGCAAAGTGCTGGATATCCTGGACCTGAAGCTCTATCAATGGCCGGGGCACGGCGTTGCAAAAGACCGGGAATACCAGTACGTAGAGGATGAGTACATGAAGGCGGAGGAATACCAGGACCTGATTGATGACCCCACCGCCTTCTTTCTAAACGTCTATTTCCCCAGGATCTTCGGTTCCTTGAAACCTCTTGCGAGCTTTCCCCTTCTTCCTCCGGTTAACGAAATCCCTCTGGTTCCACCGGCAGTCATGCCCTTTGGGGCGGAGAGCATGAAGGCCGCCTTGGATTCCCTTTCCCGGGCCGGAGAAGAGGCCCTACGGTGGAGAGCTGCAGTGCGGGAGATCAGCGGCCGCATCATAGGAAAGGGATATCCTGCCTTTTCCGGTGGATTCACCAAGGCGCCTTTCGACGTGATCGGTGACAGCCTTCGCGGAACCAGGGGAATCATGCTGGATATGTTCAGGTATCGGGACGAACTAAAAGAGGCATGCGAACGGTTGGTACCGAGTATGATCAAATGTGCTGTAACCGCCTGCCGGGCCAACGGTCACATCATGCCATTTATCCCTCTTCACAAGGGGGCGGACGGCTTCATGTCGCAGGAGCAGTTCAAGACCTTCTACTGGCCCAGCCTCAGAAAACTCATCGTCGGGCTGATCAATGACGGACTGGTTCCCCAGCTTTTCGCAGAGGGGGGCTACAATAATCGTCTTGAAGTCATTTCTGACATTCCCAAGGCTAAGGTGCTGTGGTGGTTCGATCGAACGGATATGAAACGGGCTAGGGAGACCGTTGGGAAGGTGGCCTGCTTGGCCGGGAATGTGCCTCTGGACCTCCTGTGTACAGGCACACCCGACGAAGTCAAAACCTATTGCAAGGAACTCATCGACGTGGCAGGCGCAGATGGGGGATTTATCCTCTCCACTGGTGCAGGCATGCAGGGCTCAAAGGCAGCTAACGTGAAGGCGATGATGGACTTTGCGAAGGAATATGGTGTATACAAGTAGCAGGTTGCTGAAAAACGCCCATCTACTGCGTTGCCCTCATCCCTCGTCATTGCGGCGTACTTTCATGTACGCCTCACTCCTCGGGATTTCGGGCGCCTTGTATCTGGGCGTTTTTGAGCAACCTGCGAGCAGGGTCTTTTTCAGCATCTTGCTAGTGTTCCGGTCCCTGGGATGAATTACTAAGCTACCCATGTGTGTCTTGGCGATGATAAGGCCCCTCCCCCCCAAATCGGGGGGAGAGGGCAAGGTGAGGGGGGACGATTAATAGCAGAAGAACCCGAGCAACGAGAGTTTAAAGCACAGGGCAACCTAGAATGAAAAAGAAGAGAACGGATAAAAAGAAGATCAACATCACGGTGAACGGCCATCGATACGAGCTGTCCGTCGGGGGACAGGTCCATGAGGTCGACCCAGCACACACGCTCGCCTACACCCTTAGAGAAACCTTGAACCTAACAGGAACAAAAATAGGCTGCGACCGCGGCTCCTGCGGTTCCTGTACCGTCATCATAGATGGTCAAGCGCTCCTCTCTTGCATGTCGTTGACTGTCGAATGTGACGGGAAGTCCATCACGACCATCGAAGGCTTAGGTGATCCAAGGACGGGAAACCTGGACCCCCTTCAGCAGGCCTTTATCGACAACACTGCGTTTCAGTGCGGGTTCTGCACGCCCGGAATGATTATGGCCGCTAAAGCGCTTCTGGCCAATAACCCCTCACCTGATGAATCAGAAGTGAAAGAAGCCCTTTCGGGACATTATTGCCGATGCATCAGTCACTATCACGTGGTGCGAGCGGTTCTAGATGCGGCTAAGAGAGCGAGAGGGCAGACATGAAAAAGGAATACAGGTTCATAGGCAAGCCGACACCGAGAAAAGATGCCCTGGAAATCGTCACGGGTAAAGCGGAGTTCATCGATGATGTGAAACGGCCCGGTATGCTCTACGGAAAGGTGCTGCGAAGCCCCTATCCGCACGCCAATATCCTGCAGATCGATACGACGAAAGCGGAGGCTCTCCCCGGGGTCAGGGCCGTCCTGACCCATAAGAACGTGCCGGACTGGCGAACGGGAATTCCCAGACACGTTCGCGTTCTTGACCGGAAGGTACGCTTCGTGGGTGACGCGGTAGCCCTCATTGCCGCGGAGACAGAGGAAATTGCAGCGGAAGCGCTGGGACTAATCCAGGTGGAGTACGAAAAGCTTCCTGCCGTATATGATGTGGAAGAAGCGATGCATCCTGATGCTCCTCAACTGTATGAGGAGTTTCCCCGCAATCTCATTCCCCTGGAAGTGAAGGTTTTTGGGCCGAAAAGCCTTAAGGAAGTGGTCATGGGTGATGTGGAAAAAGGGTTTAGCGAGGCTGACTTCATCGGAGAAGGGGCCTATGCCTACGAGAACCTGGCGAACCCTCTTCCCATCGAGCCCCCGGGCGTGATCGCCGAATGGGAAGGTCCTGACAAACTGACCGTATGGTCTGCGACGCAGAGTGCCTCCTGGCACCGCTTCATCATGCTCTCCAAAATGGGCTTTCCCGACATACGGACGATCAGCACCCATTGCGGCGGCAGTTTCGGATCAAAGAACTATTCAGCCCAGCCCCTCTTTTATGCAGCCGCCCTGGCAAAAGCTGCGGCTAGACCCGTCAAAGTCAAGTATACCAAGGAAGAGCAATTCGGTGCCTTTGCGCTGCGACTGGGCTCCCGTTTCAGGGGTAAGGTGGGCATCAAAAAAGACGGAACTGTTACAGCTGTCTCAGGCACGTGGTTTGTTGACACCGGCGCCTTTTCGGATATGGCACAGGCCCAGGTTGCCGTTGGATGCGGAGAGGCGCAGCTGATGCTCAGGTGTCCTAACTGGAATTTGAAAACCAGGCTGGTATGTACGAATCGAAACGCCTCCGGGATCGTCAGAGGTTTCGGGGGGCAGGAGTTAGAGAGCGCGTTTCATCCGATCCTTGCCGTTGCCATGGAAAAGGCTGATCTGGATCCCGTCGAATTCTTCAAGAAGAACTATGTCAAACCAGGCGACGGCTACTACTGGAGGGACGGAAATTGGTGGGTCTGCAGGGGGAGGGACTATTCAGAGGCGATCATGGAGGGAGCCAAAGCGTTCAGGTGGAAAGAAAAATGGAAGGGGTGGCTCACTCCCACGGCTGTCCGGGGGGTGAAACGGATAGGCGTGGGGGTGGGCGTTCACGGCAATGCGGACGTGGGGGAAGACGAGTCAGAGGCATA
>JAHECH010000296.1 GCA_024641835.1 Deltaproteobacteria bacterium | reverse complement strand
GAAGGCGATGGGGAATCCCGAGGCGAGCACCACGAGCAACCCGAGGACGAAGAAACCCAGGACGGCCCACCATTCCATGATCAGCCATTCCTCCCTTCGGCGGTCGTTCCAGGCGCTCCCCTCGGCGATTCGGAAGCAGGCGTCTGCGTCTCAATCTCTTGCGTGTCCTCCTTGGTTTTTCGCAAAGAGGCCACCAGGTTTCGGAAAAACTGAGCGGTGAGGACAAGAAAACCGATGGGGATCACCATCAGCACGAGGTACTTGGGCATATCTACGGCCTGGACGTCCGTTACACCTCGTTGAAAGAGATTCAGGGTCATGAGAGAACTGTACCAGCAGAGGACTCCGCACAATCCGGTCCCCAGGAGACTGTGGACCACATCCGCGTTTCTTTTGCCGACAGGCCCCAGGCGTGCCGTAATGATATCCACGGCCACATGCTTTCGCCTGCGGAGAACCCACGCCGATCCAAGGAAAGTCATCCAGAGCAGCGAGTATTCATTGAATTGTACCGTCCAGACCGGGCTTTGAAAGCTCAGGGCACGTGTGAATATGCTGTAGCTGATGGAAAAGGTCATGAAGAGGAGGAGGAGGCTTGCCAGGACGGCCATGCCCGTCAATATTCTATCCAGGAGCCGGCTCAGCAAGTGTCCTCCTCCTTTCTTAGGTAAGGTATTAGCAATCTCATCATCGTGTCGACATTGCTACCGCAGCTTCTGCCGGACGCCGTCATTGCGAGCCCGGCTTTGTCGGGCGTGGCAATCTCTCGATTTGGACAACGAGATTGCTTCACCGCGTTCGCAATAACATTCAAGTGCATAATGCCATGAGACTATCGGCAAGGTCCCAAATCCTCTGAAGACCTTCTACGGCTTGCTCACCATCTCTTTCAACTTGGGTCCGTTCACAGGCGATTTTTCTATGATGACGTCCCACAATGCCGAATAGGCCGCGTCGGTCAGTTTCTTTGCCTCTGCGGGAGGAAGCTGGATGTACTGGATCCCCATCTTCTTGAGGGCTTCCTCTTCATTCTTGATCAGGTCCACAGCGCGTTGCTTGGCAAAGCGTGCCGCATCGTCTTCCGCCTGGATCAAGAGTTTCTGCAAATTGCCGGGAATCTCATCCCACTTTTTCTTGTTGATGACAATCACGTTGGCCCCGTTGTAAACACCGGGTTGAACGACATACTTCGTGATCTTTTCCCATCCCCAGTCCCTGATCAGACCTGCGGGCCATGCAAACCCGTCAACCACGCCCCGCTCAAGGGCCGTGTAAACTTCAGGAGGGGGAATGACTACGGGGCTGGCTCCGATTTTCTTCAGGAAACCGATGAGCGTCGGGCTACACCGGATCTTCAACCCCTTGAGATCATCGAGGCCCTTCACGGGCTTTGTAAGATAGATTGTGAAAGGCAGGTTGTGCCCCAATCTTCCCAGATACACGCAATTGACCTTCTCCTGATGGATCTTGTCCAGGAGGGCGTTCACACCCTTTGCGCGTTCCTCCCAGCCGTCCAGCATGGACACACTCAATGCATTGACCTCGGGGACTGCCGAAACGTAATACCCATCGGTCGTGAATACCATGTCCACCACCCCCATCCGGGCCGCTTCCACCTGCTCCTGGTTGGGGATGACTTCAGGTCCCCCGGCATACTGGATCTCAAGCTCACCGGGATATTCCTTGGCCACACGCTCCTTGACGATGTCCATGAATTTCATGAAGTTGCCGACTTCCCATACCGTCTTGGGCCATGCAGTGACAGCTTTAATGGTGATTTTTTGGCCGGCTGCCTGGCAGAAGGTCGCCAGCGAAATGGCCAGAATAAGTGCCATACACACCCTGACAGTTTGACGAAACAAAGAGTTTTTGAACATGATACTGCCTCCTTTCGATTATGAAAAAAGCTTGGGGAAAGGTGTTGCTGCCTTTCGTTGTTCCCTACCACACCTTCCTTCATTTATCAATCATTTGGGCTCCCCCTCTTCAGATTCTTAACCAGATGATTAATCACCGTGACCGCCGTGGTGGTGAACTTCGCCACCGCAACAAGGAGGTCCCAGCGTAGGGCAACACTTCTCCCTGGCAAGTTTGAGACAACCTCTGATAAACTGTCGCAAACGCAATACCTAAAATGCCGTTGCGAGGAGCGAAGGGAAGAAGCAATCCCTGCACTTTTGAAAAACCCGATGGACCATTATTCGTGTTTCAACAAGATGAGGGTGACAGGAGGGCCCATATGATAGAAACGATTCAATTTAAACTCAATGATAAAGATGTCAGCTTGAGAGTCGATGGAGATCGGATGCTCCTATGGGTTCTTCGCACCGACCTCGGCCTTACAGGGCCCAAATATGGCTGCGGGCAGGAGCAATGCGGAGCCTGTACCGTTCTTGTGGCCGATGAGGCGGTTCTATCCTGTCAGACGCCGGTAAAAGAAATAAAGGGAAAAGAAGTGGTTACCATTGAAGGGCTCGCCAAGAATGGAGAGCTCCATCCGCTCCAGAAAGCCTTTATCAAGCACGATGCTCTTCAGTGTGGCTTTTGCACGTCGGGGATGATCCTCAAAGCGTACAGCCTGCTAATAAAAAACTCTGCGCTAAGCCGGGGGGAAATTCTTCAGGGCATGGATACGAATCTCTGTCGCTGCGGATCCTATCGGAGGGTCGTTGAAGCGATTGAGACGGCTGCAAAAGAGATGAGAGGAGGGAAGTAGACATGGGAAAAAATGATCATGAAGAACGAATTCTCGATCAACCTGGATTTTCCTCCCCTCTCAATCGCAGGGAATTCCTGAAGCGTATCGGGGTGCTGGGTGGGGGTATAGTGGTCTATTTCTCCTATGGAGATTCCTTGGCCATGGCACAACCATCACGAGGCGAGGGGTACCGAGGAGCGGCAACAGAGGGACCGACTGATTTTAATGCTTTTCTCAGAATCGGAGCGGACGGCAGGATCGCCTGCTATACGGGCAAAATTGAGATGGGCCAGGGAGTGATAACATCCCTCGCCCAGATGGCTGCGGACGAACTCGATGCGCCTTTTGACGCCATCGAGATGGTTATGGGGGATACGGAATTCTGTCCATGGGATCAGGGAACCTGGGGATCGATGACCACGCGTTTCTTCGGTCCCATGCTCCGACAAGCAGCTGCCGAGGCCAGGGCTGTTCTACTGGAACTGGCTGCTGAACACCTTCATTTGCCTTTGGACCGATTGATCGCAAAGGATGGGGCGATATTCGACAAGGCCCTAACCGGCAAAAGTGTGACCTACGCCCAAGTGACAAAAGGAAAGACGATCGAGAGGCATTTGAAGGAAAAGCCAGCCTTGAAACCAGCAACTGAATTCACTGTGACAGGCAGATCTTTCTTGAGAACCGATGCCTTGAAGAAGGTTACGGGCAAAGCCAAGTACGCCGGTGACGTTCGGTTGCCGGGGATGCTTTATGCCAGGATCTTAAGACCTCCCGCACACGGAGCAACATTGAAGAGCGCGGATACATCGGGGGCAAAACGGATGGAAGACGTTCTTGTGGTTCAGGATGGTGACCTGATCGCGGTGCTCCATGAATACCCTGACGAAGCTGAAAAAGCTTTAATGAAGATCAGCGCCGAATTTGGGCCCTCGAAAAGCAAGCTTGACGACAAGAATATTTTCGATCACCTGCTCAAGGTGGCGCCTGAAGGAACTACCGTGAAAGAGGGCGGGAATCTCGAAACAGGGAGGCATCTCGCCGCTAAAATCTTTCAGGAAAGTTACTTGAATAGCTATGTGGCTCATGCGCCCATCGAAACGCATACAGCCACGGCGACCATTGAAAATGGGAAAGTCACTGTATGGGCATCAACCCAGAGTCCATTCGGTGTCAAGGAACAAGTAGCCGGTGCTTTGGGTCTCCCCTCTCAGGATATCCATGTAAAATCCACTTTCGTCGGAGGAGGATTTGGTGGAAAGAGTGCAAGCAGACAAGCTGTGGAAGCGGCTCGGCTGGCGAGATTGACGGGGAGACCCGTACAGGTTGCCTGGAGCCGTGCAGAGGAATTCTTTTACGATACCTTCCGGCCGGCATCTGTTGTAGCGATAAGATCAGGGCTGAACAGCTCTGGAAAAATTGTGCTTTGGGATTACGCTGTTTATTTCGCGGGATCGGATGGTGCGGAGCTGTTTTACGATGTTCCTCACCATAAGGAGATTTCCCGTGGAAGTTGGCAAGGATCCTCTGTATACCATCCTGTTGGAACAGGACCTTGGCGAGCACCAGGTACGAATACCAATTCCTTCGCAAGAGAATCCCAAATGGACATCATGGCATCCAACGTGAGTAGAGATCCTCTTGATTTTCGTCTCAATCATCTCAGTGATAGAAAGATGAGGAGGGAGCTCGAAGCCGCAGCGGACAGGTTTGGCTGGAAGCCATCAAAAGCTCCGAGTGGAAGGGGTTACGGGGTAGCCTGTGGTATCCGCTCTGGGGCTTACGTGGCTACGCTCGCAGAGGTGAAGGTAGACAAGTCTACAGGGAAAGTTCAGGTCAAGCGGGTTGTCCATGCTCAAGACATGGGCCTCGTGATTAATCCCGAAGGTGCGAAGTTGCAAATGGAGGGATGTGTCACCATGGGGTTGGGCTATGCCCTCACAGAAGAAATACATTTCAAGAATGGAAAGATATTTGACCTCAATTTCGACACCTATGAGATACCCCGCTTTACCTGGTTGCCTAAGATAGAGACGGTACTCATTCAGGGAGATTCACCTCCCCAGGGTGGAGGAGAACCAGCGATCGTCTGTATGGGTGCCGTGATCGCCAATGCCATCTTCGATGCCATCGGCGTGAGGTTGTATCAACTCCCAATGACACCGGAAAGGATCTTGGAAGCGATGCAGAGGTCCCGGAAGAGGTAGCCGGTAGAAAAATCGAAAGAGTATACATTCCATTGGCACGTCAATCACCCGCAGACGCCTCTGCCGGTTCTTTAACACGCGATCATCCAGGGGGATCGGGGGGACAAAAAGGCAGAAGGATCACGAAGGGAAGACATCTGTGAGTCAAGGGGGCTCTGATTTCAGATGAGACCTGAATATCCGGCGAATCAGGAGATCGCTGATGTTCTTGAGCGAGTGGCTGCGTTGCTCGAAGCTCAGGGGGCCAATATCTACCGGGTGAACGCTTACAGAAAAGCAGCTCATCTTATTGAGGGTACAAACCGCTCTATTGCCCTTCTCGCTCGCACCAAGGAGGAGAGACTTGAAGACCTGCCCGACGTCGGGGAGAGCATCGCAGGGGCCATTCGCGAGTTCGTTCACACGGGGCGACTGGGTCTTCTGGAAAGACTGGAAGGCCAAGTCTCCCCGGAAGATTTATTCACCACGATTCCGGGACTCGGCGAAGAGCTTGCAAAGCGCATCTACAATGAGCTTCACGTTGAGACTTTAGAAGAATTGGAACTCGCTGCCCATGACGGTCGCATCGAGAGGGTGCCCGGGATCGGTCATCGCAGGGTCATGGCCATTCGCGATTCGTTGGATTCCATCCTCAGCCGCTCCGGCAGAAGGAGGGCGAAAAGGATGCGATACTTGGACAAGGAAGGGATCCATGGCGAACCCGACTTCCCGGCGGTCAGCACCATCCTTAAAGTGGACGAAGAGTACCGGCGGAAGGCTGAAGAAGGCGTGCTCAAAACCATTGCACCACGTCGATTCAACCCCGGAGGGAAATCATGGCTCCCCGTTATGCATACCGAGCAGGAGGGTTGGCAGTTCACCGCGCTCTTCTCCAATACTGCCCGAGCTCACGAGCTTGGCAAAACAAAGGACTGGGTCGTGATCTATTTTGAAAAAGACGGGCGCGAGAGCCAATACACGGTGGTCACAGAACAACAGGGACCCCTCCATGGAAGACGCGTCGTCAGAGGCCGTGAAAATGAATGCCTCTCCTTTTACTCTTGGGGGCCGGGCTCAGAAGCGGGGTCAGCTTGAGACTACCCCGCCGGCCCTCGGGTCTTCCTT
>JAHECH010000295.1 GCA_024641835.1 Deltaproteobacteria bacterium | reverse complement strand
AGGCCATATTCAAAGCTGAATCAAGGAGGCTCTCTTCTGACACTACCTTGTTAACCAAGCCCAGGCGTTCGGCTTCCTTGGCTTCAAAACGCCGACCCGTAAGGACGAGTTCCATTGCCTTGCCCAACCCAACAATCTTCGGCAGGAGATGGCCGCAGCCTGCTTCCGGAACGATCCCCATCATCGAGAACTCAGTTCCAAATATCGTTCCCTCAGCTGCGATCCTGATGTCAGAAAGGAGGGCCAGACTGAACCCTGCCCCCATGACAAATCCATGGAGGGCACTAATCACCGGTTTTTCTACTATGGCAAGAATGGCGAGCTTCTCGAATAGCTCTGAAAGGAATTCGCGAATCTCTGTATGGGTCTTACTGTTGATGACATTCAAAAACGTCACGTCACCACCTGCGCAAAAGGCGCGGCCTTCGCCGCTCAACACAATCACGCGAACGTCCCGGTCTCTACTCAAGTCTTGAAAACAGGTATGGAGTTCGTTGACCATATCCTGGTTCAGCACATTCATAACCTCGGGGCGATTCAATCGGACATGCGTGATGTGCTCGTGGTGCTCAACGTTAAGCGTTCGAAATTCCATGCGGACCTCCCAAGAGCGGGAAAAATTATGAACTATCGTTCGTCTAACGAGTCTTATATAACGCTGTACCATAAAGTGTCAATAACATTTTTTTGCTCGCGTTCCAGTCAAAACATGAATCTAAAGTGGCTTATTACTATTTAAACTGAGATATATTATAACAAAATTGCCATGAGAAATCTCTTGACTAGGAAAATCGCGTGTGCTAGAAAGTTTGGAAAACGATCATTCGTTTTTATCCATTCACTGAACTCCTATTTATGGATTAGTTTAGCTTTTTTTGCCTAGAAGGAAGGTGGCCTCCATGGCCTTTTACACCTCTCCCGTTCGTAGGTGGTGATTCTATCGATGAATAAAGGGATATTATCAAGATCAAAAATAAAGAACTCAAAACTAGTCGAAACAAGACGTGCTCAGATATGCCGTGCTGCGGAAGAGCTCTTCGCGCAGAAGGGTTACCATAACACGTCCATGAGAGACATCGCTGCCAAGTCCAATGTAAGCATCGGCTCCCTTTACGATTACATAAAGAACAAGGAAGATATCCTATACCTTTTGGCCAACGAGTTTTTTGACCACTTGCGCCGCGAGGTAATGAAAATTCTGGACGGGGGTTACGATGTCGTCAGGCAACTGGAAGGAACAATTGAAGCGATGCTAAGAGTCGTAGATCGCTTCCAGGAGTACACCCTTTTTACCTACAGGGATTCGAGGTACCTCAAACGAGAAGACCTGAGATCTCTTATGGAACAAGAGGCGTTCTTCAATGAAACCTTCACCAAGATTATCGGGGAGGGGATACAGGAGGGTATCTTTGAGATTCAAGAACCGGAGATAGTAGCAAATATGCTGACAGTCCTCACACATTCTTGGGCTCTCAAAAGGTATAACCTTAGAAAGTTCTCCCTCTACGCATTCCGAGAGGTGCTCCTCGAACTCGTGCTGAAAGGGCTAATCAAACACAAGAGAGGTGACCTCCTCACGAACGAATCTCATCGCTAGGAAATGAGGGAATCTATCGCTTTGAGGAGCATAGTGATTTGAAGACGGCTGATCTCGAACTTCTTTTGTCGGAGTTGGAGAAGGGCAAAATCGGAGCCGCTTCCCGGCTCATCTCGATTTTGGAGCAGGGAAATGATTATGCGGTCGACAGGATAATAGAAGCGGTTTATTCACAGACTGGCTACAGCTGGGTCGTTGGTGTTACAGGGCCACCGGGAGCAGGGAAGAGCAGTCTGGTAAATAACCTCATCGATTACGCGAGACGGGAGAATAAATCTGTAGGGGCCATCCTGGTGGACCCCACGAGTCCCGTTTCAGGGGGTGCCGTTCTCGGAGATAGAATCCGAATGAGCTCTTTTTCTCGCGACGACGAGGTATTCATCCGATCAATGGGTTCACGGGGAAGCATGGGCGGTCTTGCTATCGCAACCCTGGGAGCAGTGCGCATTCTGGATTATCTCAGAAAAGATTACATCTTCGTCGAGACGGTTGGCACAGGGCAAATCGATATAAACATCTGCGACATAGCGGATACGGTCTGTCTCGTGCTCATGCCCGGTGCCGGAGACGTCATTCAATCCCTCAAAGCGGGCATAAGGGAGGTGAACGACATATTCATCGTCAATAAATGCGACAGGCCAGGCGCGGAAGAGACTACCGTGAACATTCAAGCGGTCCTGGATATTACCGGACGGAATCTCTCCAGGGATTTTTCTTGGCAGGTTCCCATCTGCCCTACAAACTCCCTTGCTGGTGATGGAACTCCTCTCGTTTGGGAAAAAATCAAGGATCACCAGACCAGGTCAAAGGATAGTGAGTTCAGAAGAACTGCGAAGATCGCACAGGCAAAAAAAGAAACGATAGAAATAATTCTGAGGAAACTGGAAAAATTCTTTCGACGCCAAATCGATGAGAAAATGAGCGTCGGAGACATCATCACCGAAATCGCGCTCAAGAAGAAAAGTCCACAGAGAGCCAGCGAGGAAATTTTCACAAGAATTGCTGATTCCGCATGGACACTTACTCAGCTTTCCGAGGGCAGAATGCGTTCTAACCTAAAGAACCAAAGATAGATCATAGAGGGAGGAAGACCATGTTTGACCCAGCGTCACTCGAACAAGACCATCGCTTGAAAGAGAGCTGGCGGAAGGACTTTGAGAAAATCAAACAGAAATTCACAAGAAAAGGGGAATACGGAGCTGAGACGTACTGCGGCATCCCTCTCAAACCGTTATACACTCCCGAGGATATTGCACAAATCCCCTATTCGGAGATTGGCCTCCCCGGCCAGTTTCCCTTTACCAGAGGCAACTACCCCATGGGCTATCAGTTCATGCCCTGGGCCAATCAACCCGTAATCGGATGCGGCACTCCCGAGGAGACCCGCGCCCGCATGGACTATCTCCGGGAACAGGGTATGACGGGCTATTTCGGAAAGGCCTTTTACAATCTCGTATACGATCTGGCTACTCACGGCGGGTTCGACCCTACAGATCGAGCCGCGGAGGGGCGTATCGGCGAATGCGGCATGAGCGTCTACTCAGTACAGACCATGGCAATCATTTTCAAAGATCTTCCTCTCGATGAGACAAACATCGTGCACATCACCATGAATCAGACTCTCCCCATTTTCGCCATCTATCTTGCCTATGCGGAATCACGCGGCTACAGCCCTGATCAGCTGCGGGGAAATTCCATGAATTGGTATCACACTCTCGATGTAGTTTCGGGCTTGGCGACATTTCCGCCGAAGATATGTGACCGATTGGCTGCTGAGCTGATCTGGTACTGCTCCAAAAACATGCCCCAGTGGAATACTACGAATCTGTTTGGTTACGGTATTGAAGAGGCGGGAGCCAACGCTTACGAAGAAATAGCCGTTATCGTTTCAGCGGGCATGTCCCTTACCAGGCGCTGTATGGAGTTTGGACTGCATCCAGATGACTTCTTGCCTCGCTTCGGCTTCCAGATTGGGCAGGGAAACGACTTCTTTGAGGAGATTGCCAAGATCCGCGCCCTGCGCAAAATCTGGGCCAAGATCAACCATACCGTCTTCGATGCAAAAAAGCCCCAGAGTATGCACGTTCGAATCCACACCCACACCTCTGGGGCCATGCTTACCGCCCAGCAGCCGCTGGTCAACCTCATCAGAACCACGATTCAAGCCCTCGGTGCTGCACTTTCAGGGGTCCAGGCAATGGAGATTCCGGGCTACGACGAGGCGTTGGCTATTCCCTCTGAAGAATCGGCCAGGCTGGCACTGCGGATTCAGCAAGTCATTGCTGAGGAAACGAACATAACCAAGGTCACCGATCCTCTCGGTGGCTCTTACTATGTGGAGAGTCTTACGGTGGAGCTTGAGAAGAAAGCCATGGAGCTCATCGACAAGATAGAAGAGAAGGGTGGTTTTATTGAGGCGTGGGAGACTGGTTACGTCCGCTCCATCATAGAGGCCTCGGCCAGGAAGTGGAAGGAGGCCGTTGATTCGGGCAGGCGAGTGGTCATTGGTGTGAACAAGTACAAGATGCAGGAAGAGCGGAAGATTCCCGTTTATAAGATCAACCCTGAGACAGCGCGCATACAGAAGGAACGGGACCTTGAATACAAGCGCACCAGGGACGCAAAGAGGCATGACAGGGCGATGAAGGAACTTGAGGAATGTCTGGTGCGGTTCAAGAACGAGCACAACGACCACAGCCTCATCCCGACAATGGTAGAGGCTGCACGCTGCGATGCAACCAGCGGAGAAATCATGGCAGCGATGAAGAAAACGCTCGGCTGGATTGATTCGGCTGCGCTGGGCCCCTGCTAGGATGCAATGGAGGGCTAAATCAAATCTCGGATGATGGGCCTAAGCTTCCTGCTGTTGCTGTTAGTTGAGGGAGGATCAGAGACGGTAGGCGGGGCTCATCCCAGCCCTGCCTTAAGAGGACCGGATATAGGAATGGCACCAGACAAGGTATTGAAAGACAAAACAGTTCTTGTTGTTGACGATGAGCAGGACGTCCTTGACGCTATTGAGCAGATGTTGCCTTTGTGCATCGTTGACAGGGCGTCTGACTATGAGACAGCGCTTGACCGTCTCCTGAGCTATACCTATGACATCGTCGTCCTAGACGTTATGGGCGTAAACGGCTTCGAGCTATTGAAGAGGTCAGTCAACAGAGGTTTTCCCACCGTTATGCTCACCGCACACGCGCTGACACCGGAGGCATTGAAGAAGTCTATCAAGCTTGGCGCCGTCTCGTTCCTGCCAAAGGAGAAGATGGCAGAACTTGAGACCTATCTCAGGGATGTCGTCCTAGAGGGTGGAAAACCAATCTGGACAAAGATCTTTGACCGCCTGGGATCATTCTTTGATAAGCGCTTTGGGCCGGGCTGGAAGGAAAGGGACCACTTTTTCGAGGAGTTTGAAGACGCCTTGAAGCAGACCGATGGACCAGACGGGACGACGCGATCCACATAATTCAGCTGAAAATCTGTGAATATTTTCCGAGTTCACAGGAGCAACAATGGTTAGAGCATTATATGTTAGACAGCCATGCACCCAAGCGAGGACTCATAAGGTGTACATTTGGCTCGCTGAAAAGCTTGACGCTCAAGGCATCTCCAGAAACTCCTGACACGTCTTCACTCAATTAGGGTACAAAGGAGACGGGAATCTCTCTATTGTACGAAAGCCTTTGCGGTGACGATCTTTTTCCCTGCCGTGAGGAATATAAAGGCGTTGCAGGTGAAACGTTGCCCGCCGACCGGTGCACTCGATATCTTAGAGGTGATAACGATGGTCACTTACAATACCGATAGACTGGTCGACTTTAACTACGCCTTGGCTGTTGTCTGCTCCGAGTTTCTCAGCTTCTGCCCTGCCCATGCTGAGGAATTCATCGCGCGGCTGTGCCATGAGCGGGGTCTGGCACTGGGGGAACTTCTTGCTGCGAAGGTCGGGGAACGGTCTTTTAGAGACGCGGTTCTAGCGTTTGTCGCCGCCTCTGAAAAGAGCAGAGCACCCGCCTCGCTTGTGTCTCTCGATACAGGAAAGGCTGTTATCCGTGGCACCGCATGTCCGCTTGGCCTGGAAGGAAGGGGTCGCGAAATTTGTGAGGCGATGATGTTTCTAGACCGGGGTATCTTGGAGGCTGCTTCAGGAGAGACGCTTCGTCATGTCATCGTGCGGAGTCGAGCTGCCGGTGATGAGTATTGCGAAGTCATATTTGAGGTGCGACCGGAAGGGGAGCGTGGATTTGGGACTGAATGACGAGCAGCGTCTCGCTCGTCATCTGGATCAGCAGGGCATGCATTACTGCAAGCTTGAAAATGCCTTTCTCTGGATCGAGGCCCCCCAACGCGCCCAGCGATTCTCAGACAAACTGGCCAAAAAGAACTGGCCTCGTATCCTCCACGCCTTTGCCCATTGTTTTATGC
>JAHECH010000294.1:1820-6023 GCA_024641835.1 Deltaproteobacteria bacterium | reverse complement strand
AGGCATACCCTGGAAGACCACTACCGGGAAGTGCAGGACTTTGAGTTCACCATCGAAAAAGGAAAACTCTACTGCCTTCAGACGAGAAACGGGAAGATGAATGCCTCCGCATTGATCAAGACCTCGATTGACATGGTGAATGAGGGGCTTTTTACTGAAAAACAAGCGATCCTGAGAGTCCAGCCGCACATGCTCGCTCAACTTCTTTACCCACGGCTCGACCCAAAGGCGAAAGTACAGGTATTAGCCCAGGGCCTGCCTGCATCGCCTGGTGCAGCATCCGGCAAAATCGTCTTTGACGCGGACAGGGCCGAGAGCAAGGCAAAGTTGGGAGAGAAGATCATCCTGGTCAGAGAAGAGACAAAACCGGACGATATCCACGGCTTTTTTGCTTCCCAGGGCATCCTGACGAGCCGGGGGGGTAAGACGTCTCACGCCGCTGTGGTGGCAAGAAGCATGGGAAAACCCTGTGTATCCGGGTGCGAGGCGATTGTCATCCATCAGGAGGCCAAGGAAGCGCTCATTGGTGGCTTGACCCTGAGAGAAGGGGATATGATCACGATTGATGGGGGCACGGGAAATGTCTACCAGGGTATCGTCCCCACGATCGAGCCTGAGTTTGTGGAGGATCTTCTCGTGCTGCTGGAGTGGGCGGACGATATTAGCGAACTCAAAGTAAGGGCCAACGCAGACACTCCGGAAGCGGTTTCAAAGGCAAGAAAATACGGGGTCAAAGGCATAGGTCTCTGCAGGACGGAGAGGATGTTTAATCAGCCTGAACGATTGCCCATAGTGCGAGAGATGATACTCGCGGAGACCCATGAAGAGCGGGAAAAAAGCCTTGCCCGGCTTCTGCCGTTTCAGAGGGAGGATTTCAAGGAGATTTTCAGGATCATGGATGGCCTCCCTGTGACCGTAAGGCTTCTGGATCCTCCGATCCACGAGTTCCTGCCCGGTGAAGACGAATTGATCAGTGAGATCAACCACCTCAGGGAATTGAAGGAGACGGTGGAACTCATGGCAAAC
This sequence comes from Deltaproteobacteria bacterium, assembly GCA_024641835.1. Taxonomy (GTDB): domain Bacteria; phylum Desulfobacterota; class DSM-4660; order Desulfatiglandales; family HGW-15; genus JAHECH01. Next base: position 4,997 of record JAHECH010000294.1, on the reverse strand, counting down.
CTGCCTGAGACCTTGAGACTGCTCGACCCTGAACTGCACAACAAGTATTCGGCAAACCTCGAGACCATCACCCAGGGGCTGGAAGAGTTGAAGAACAAACATCTCGCGGAGAGTCTCCTTGTGGCGAAGGAAACCGTGCTCCAGAAAGTAAAAGCCCTTGCCGAGACCAACCCGATGCTCGGACACAGGGGGGTAAGACTCGGCATCACCTACCCGGAAATCTATGCGATGCAAATCAGGGCGATTCTGGAAGCTGCTGCGGAGTGTCTGAAGGAGGGGATCCATGTTCTGCCCGAAATCATGGTCCCTCAGGTTTGCACCCTTCAAGAACTGGTTTTTGTCCACAACCATGTCATGGACATCCATGGCGATGTGGAAAAGAAATTCGGAACCAAGGTGCCTTACAAGTTCGGAACCATGGTGGAGGTGGTGAGGGCGTGCATGCGAGCGGGTCGTCTCGCAGAGCTTGCTGAATTCATGTCGTTTGGAACCAATGATCTGACGCAAGCCACATTCTCTTTTTCGAGAGAAGATGCGGAAAACAAGTTTCTACCCCTCTATAACGAGCGGGGAATCCTCCAGCACAACCCTTTTGAAATTCTGGACATCAAAGGGGTCGGCCGCTTGATGATGATCACTGTGGAATGGGCAAGGAAAACACGGCCTGACATCAAGGTAGGAATCTGTGGTGAACATGGCGGGGATCCAGATGCCATTCGTTTCTGCCATCACATCAGGCTGAGCTATGTGTCCTGCTCGCCTCCAAGGGTTCCCATTGCAAGGCTTGCTGCAGCTCACGCAAAGTTGAAGGAGGGAGAATACAAGCCCATGTAATGTCGGTCGTCGCTGGTCTGTTGTCCGTTGGGGGCTGCTGCTCTCCTGAGTTCTTTCTGCTGGCTCCTGGCTCCTGAATTCTGTCTTTATTGGCCATGCCTGGAGAGATCATAGACCTTGCGAGCCAGCTGGGAAAGCCTTTCTAAAGCAGCGGAGCGATCCAACTCTGAGTCTGAACCCGCCTTCGATACTTCCTTGGTGATAACGCCTAAAGCATTCGTGAAGTTGAGCCTCGACAGAGCGCCGATGTGATCCACCACTCCCAGTTTATAGTACCGCCTTCCCAGGTAATTCATCTTCTTGAGGAGTTCTTCTTTACGAAGTCCCATGTTTTTCTGCTGGGCCACGCACTTGACAGCGATCCAGTAGGACTCGAGAAAGGTTTTGATCAGGTTGGCCCAGATGGGAAGCTCATCAAACCCGTGTCTGGTCACTTTGAAACCCCCATCCTCAGGAGACTCCAGAAGATATCCTGCGGTGAGGAAATCATTGATCACATTGCCGGCGATCGCATGCACATCTGCTTCTTCGTTGAAGATAAATTCAATTCTCAACAGATCCAACATAAACTCATAGTCAGAGAAAACCGAATCATGGGTCTTCACTTCCTCTTTGCCGCTCAGGAGCGACGCGGCAACTAAAGCATGGTGCAGGAAGTAGTGGACGATACAGTTCTTGTAGTACTCCAATTCGATTTTCTTGTCGTCTTCCACAAAATAGAATGTTTCCTCATTTCCATCCTCGCCTTTCAGCGAATCCACCACCTTCCAGTTGATGAGGAGTGTCAGGGTCTCTTGCACAGCCGAAGGAAGATCGTCCAAGCTGTTGACAATGGGAGCACCATGCTTTCGGAGCAATCGCAGAAGGGTGTTCGACGTGTCTGCCAATTCCTCATAGAGGAAGCCCCGGCGGTGGTATCCGAGGATGGCGGTTGCGATGAGGGATAGAGGAGTAACGGGAGTCACTTGATTGATGGATTCAACCAGGTGAAAGGCGAGTTTGTGCTCCATGAGGCGAGGAGATACTTTGGTCTTTTCAAGATACTCATTCAAGGAGAAGGGTTCATTGAATCTCATGTAGATTTTCCCGTACCTTCTCTTTAAGAACTTCCTGGCTCCAATGATCTGTTTCAGGCTTTCCTGCTCCTTTTTGCCTCCCTCCATCTCTTTGATATAGGCTTTCTCCTCCACAATCCTGTCGTAGGCGATGGAAGCGGGGACAAAGATAAGGTCTTTACATGCACCCTCAGCGTGGGCTTGAAGGAGGATGGATAGGAACCCTGTTTTGGGAAGCACCAGCTTGCCATTGCGGCTTCGCCCCCCTTCAATAAAGAACTCAATCGGATGTCCTTCTTCGAGGAGGACCTTGATATAGCGGTTGAATACTTCTACATAGAGGGGCTGTCTAAAGGATCGCCTGATGAAGAAGGCACCGGTTTTTCTGAAGATGTACCCCATGGGCCAAAAGGCGAGGTTCCTGCCCGCTGCTATTCGGGGGATATGCATGTAATGATTGAGAAGAACGTAATTGAGGACAAGATAGTCCACATGGCTCTTGTGAGAAGGCACAAAGATCAGCGGGCCGCTTCTCGCCCACTCCCGGACTCTCGCCAAACTCGCTTCGTCCACTTCGATGCCTTCAAACATTTTTTTCCAGAGCAATGCCAGTCCGAGTTGAAACGCCTCGATGTAGGTGCTGTTATAGTCGGCAGCTATCTCATCAAAGAATCCTTCGGCGGTTTTCCTTACGTGGCGCAGCTTTTTCTTGCTGCTCGCGGCTGTGTTCTCGATCTTTTCGTTGATTCTGCGGTCCATCAGGACGATTTCTTTGTGCTGCTGCCTGGACTTCATGATGGGGCCAAGAATGACCCTCTTCTGGCTGTCAATGCTTTCGATCAGGATTTTCCTGACCTCTGTCGCCATATCAGGAATAGTGCGACCCTGCGGTTCGCTGCCCAGATAGCTTTTCAAGTTCAAAGGTTGTCCGAAATCGAGGATGGCCCGGCGTTGATGCCTGAAGAAAAGTAGAGCTTTTCGGACCATCCCCGGATTGTCCCTGAACCCAAAGAAGATACTGGTCAGCCCCGGGCGGTCTTTCTCAGGCGTCCTCTGGTAAATGACCAGGTGAGGCACGATGAAAATGGGCCGATCCATTTCCTTCTGGATTTCCAGGAGAAACTGAAGATAGTCCTTTTCGGCATAAACAAACTGCTGGGTGAAGCCCTTCGGGTCAATCAGGGAAATGAGGGAGGGTATTCCCTGTTGAATGGCCTCCTTGTAGAACCCTGTCTCATAGGGGCTCGGAAACTTTCCATGGCGTGAGGCATACCTGAGTTGGGAGAAA
>JAHECH010000294.1:0-1810 GCA_024641835.1 Deltaproteobacteria bacterium | reverse complement strand
GGTCTTTACAAACTGGCCAAAGGGTAATAACATGGAGAGGTTCAAATCAAAGGCTATTTTTGGATAAGGAAGTTCTCTGCTCCTGAAACTGTAGTGCTGGAGAAGGAAATCGCTTTTGCCTCGATATTTGATGGCATAGACTAGGGTCCCTTGCTTCTGCAATTGCCTCAGGCTCTCTTTCATGTTTTCATCAAGATCAACCCTCTTGAATAGCCTCTGCAGAAACGAGCCCAGAAAAAAGGCTGGCTTGTCGTCAAGAACGTAGGGATAAAGGATATGGTCTGCCCGGCTGGCCATTGCCCTGCTATATGCCTCTCACGTCGCGTGAATATGTGTGCAGGTAGGGTAAAATAAATATCAGCCTTAAATCAAGCTTTTTGTGTTCAAGCCGAGGGCCACAAAACCGAGGGCTTCAAAAAAGCTGAGGGCTACAAAAAAGCTGTCCATCAGAAAGTTATGTTGACAAACGCCAGAAGGCCACGTATGTCTAAAACAAGTCAAAAAGCGTTTCCGGGAGGATAGCATGCTCAGGCCTATGGTCATATCCGGATTGACCGTTGACCCCTTAACCAATAGCCCAATTGTCATTCTTAAAGAGGTGGATGGCGAGAGGACACTGCCCATATGGATCGGGTTACTGGAGGCCACGGCCATTGCGAGCGAACTGGAGGGAATCAAGTTCTCGCGACCCATGACCCATGATCTTCTCAAGAATCTCATGGGCCTTGTCAATGTGAAGGTGAACCGGGTGGAAGTCTGTGATCTAAAAAACAACACGTACTTTGCCCTGATTCACATCAACTACGGCGGAAGGGAAATGTCCATCGATGCCAGGCCTAGCGACGCCCTCGCCATATCTCTCAGAATGGGAGCTCCCATTTTCGTTGCTGAAGAGGTGATCAAGAAGTCAAGCCAGATTGATTTGAAAGCCGAGGCGGAGGATAGATCAGAGCAAGGAAAGAAGTGGCAGGAAATTCTAGAAAAACTGAATCCGGAAGATTTTGGAAAATACAAAATGTAATCTGCCTGAGGTCTCTAAGTTGCTTTAGAGAACTTGGGCTTTTTGTTTTTGAAGACGAGCCGACATGATCGACCTGCACACTCACTCTCTTTTTAGTGACGGTGACTTCATCCCCTCAGAGCTGATCAGAAGATTTGAGACCCTGGGTTACGCCGCCGTGGCCATCACGGATCATGCCGACTCTTCCAACCTGGATCATCTCGTCCCGAGCATTGTTCAGGTCGCTCATGATCTTAATCAGTGCCAGGCTGTCAAGGTCATTCCTGGTGTCGAACTCACCCATGTGCCTCCAAAGCTCATCGCATCCCTCATAAATAAAGCGAGGGCCCTCGGTGCCAAACTCATCGTCCTTCACGGGGAGACCATCGTCGAACCCGTAGCTCCTGGTACCAACAGGGCAGGCCTGGAGGGAGGCGCGGATATCATCGCTCATCCGGGCCTGATCAGCCTTGAAGAGGTCCAGCTGGCTGCGAAGAAGGGGATATACCTGGAGATTTCCGGAAGAAAGGGGCACAGCCTCAGCAACGGCCATGTGGCCGCATTGGCGACTCAGGCAGGCGCCAAACTCGTGCTGAATTCGGACGGCCATGGGCACGCAGATTTTATGACAGAAGAATTTGCGCGAAAGGTTGTAGAGGGTGCAGGTCTGGCGCCAGGTTCCCTGCAAAGGCTTCTTTCCGATGCACGGCTCTTGTTGGATAGAATTGGCTTTCCCCTGTAGGCGTCTCTGCCGCGGAGTTCGCGCTCTTTTTGTGCCTTTCCATTACTCCCTTTTCCTCAACGCACAAC
>JAHECH010000293.1 GCA_024641835.1 Deltaproteobacteria bacterium | reverse complement strand
TCTGGTTATAGGTTTAGCTACAGCCATTTTGATCTTCGTAGCGAAACTACCTTTTGAAGAAAAGGTCGTATTATCCTGCAATGAGAAATTGCTCGCATTTCTTTCCGTCATAACCATCTTTTTCTCTATTGCCTTTGGTTGCTATGTTGCATGGAACAGGCTACGTTCATTCCGGGAAACAGCGCAGATTGCTCGTAAAAGAGAGACCGGCAACACGCAACATATTCTTGAACTCAGAGTACTTGTTATGGCTCTCGATTGTAGAACTTGGCCGCTTCTCGCAATTCAGACCATTTTGTTTGGTTTCGGTGCACTCTTATTCGCTATTTTTTCGTCTCTTAGGTATCTCGCTTGAAAGAAATCACATCCAATATTAAGCTGTAACGGAATATGGGGACGCGGAATACGCGTCATGAAAAACTGTATTTTATCTTAGATGTGCCTGCTGGCTGACGGCGTTGGCTGACGTTGGCTGTGGTCGGACCCCGATTGAAGTCATGAAGCAATGTTCGAGAAGATGCTCCCTTTTTGACGCTTAGAACGATATTTTTACCACCGGAATGGGCCTTCTAAGAAAAAGCCATCATATGAGTTGGGGGATCTCCGATAACTTAAAAGGGCATTTTGGGGCGTGAAAATGAGGGTTTAAGGCTTGAAAAGACCTGCTTTTGGGGTGACAATCCTTGAATATCAATCGAGTAGCTTTGTCCGACCCCATGCCACACCACATCGCGCCGATGCTAGCGACAAGTCAAGAAGAAACACAACATAATGTGATTGAAGGTAAAAAAGCGACAGTACAATGGGTAGAAGGTAAGTCTTGGGCTGTTGGCCTTATTTGGAAACGAATTGCTTGAGGAGAGTGTTGGTCACCATCTGAGCGAGAGTCTTTGCGGTAAAGACCTTCCCACGTGTGACAATGAGCATTTTCTTCATGTCTTCCCGTCTTACGCCGAACCCGCGGCCCCCTATGCACGCGATCACCTCGAATCTGGATTCTCCTGATCGCTGCCCCAAAGTACTCAACTCGCCCAAGTGCTGGATGCGTGTCACCTTGTCGCGGGCGGTACCGTCGTCTTCGGTAATCTTAGCCTCGATTATAACCTGCGGATTGAATTCGCTGGGAATAATGAAATCAGGTGCCTGGTCGAAGCCTTCCACTCGCTCAGCACGTTTCGTCTTTCGGTAGCTGATTCCAGCTCCCGTGAGAACATCTTCGATAGCGGATTCCAGGGTGTCACCGACCAGTTCGCTCACTGAGTCCCGATGTCCTGCAAAAGGTCTTCCAAGAAATCGCTCGTAGAGTACCATGGCATAAGGGGCTCCCAGCCTTGAAAGATTCCGGAGGCTCTCGGTCCCTAATCTCGTGTCGGCCTTGTCGAGACGATGCAACTGGTCTTTTTCAACTTCCGGAACTCTCTGCGAGAGCAGATTGAGAGCAGTCTCTATAAGGGCTCTTAAACGCTTCTTGGCTGTGTCGCCGAACTTGAGAGGAACTTCCGGGGTCATCCGCACTTTTCTGTCCAAGGAACGAACAAATCCTTGAGAAACGACAATCCCCGTTTTCTGGGTCGTAATGTACCCCCATTCCGGAGGTGTGAAGCCAAGCATGGTGCGAAGAACGACAATCGAAATCGGTTTTGAAAGCGCAACGGCGTAAACCTTTTCGACCGACAAATTTGCGAACTCGGAACTGGCGCTTTTCAGCGCTTCGTAGCCTCTTTCAAAGATAGCATATTCAACAAAACCCAGGCCTTTAGGCATGACCAGAAACTCCGATTGGAGACAAGAGAAGACAGCGTCGATGTAAGGTTCCGGGTCTCTCAGAATGTCTTCGATCGAGACTTCAAAAGGGTATTTCTGCATCCTGCTCCCCATAATCCGCAGTATCCTCGCAAACAGCAAAGGTTAATTGGCTGCCTGAAAGAGCATGAAACGGAGTGGGAATCCCTAGATGTCTCTCCACTTCCGGCCATCCGCCGAAGTCACGCAGCCAGTCGGATATTTTCTTGAGGCGATAGCTCGTGCTGATATTCTTGTCCCAATTGTTCTTCAAAGACCAAACGGCCAACCGGATAAGGTGCCCATAGGTGATGCACTTCATGTCGCCCAAGGATGGTTTTACATTGCCTTTTATAAGTTTTTCAAGGTCGGAATCTACGAGACCTGCAATTTCAGCAGGTGACTCAACAATCCACTTTCGAGGGACCCTTCCCGTAGAACGACACACGAGCACGGTGTCAATGATTGAAGAACCCGTCCCGCTGATATGTATCGATGCTCCCATCTCAGCAGGACACGGCAGGGATGCCGAACAGGTCAGGCCGGAATCCAGAATAGCGACCGCCACAGGGAAATAGGCTTTGATGTCGTTGTGGTGATAAGTGAAAACCAGGGGTGATCCAGGCTTAAGCGCCAGGGCCATCTTTTGAAAGGTGAGTGAGAGTCCCTCCGTGAAGTGTTCGAGTCCCCTACCCATGTTTTCATTGCCGGTCAGTTCGGCTTGATTTCGGGTAGTAGGGCTATCGAAAATACCTCCGGGTGCGGAGCCTAGCTGCCGCATCCATACATAGCAGAAATCCATGAGTTCCGCATACTGGACGTTTCCGAAGTAAGGGGGATCTGTAAGAACAGCGTCCAGGGAACGAGGGGGGACCTCAGCCTGGGCTGCATCTTTGCAGGATATGTCCACATTGCGTTTATGGTCAGGAAGAGAGCTGTTAAGATGATCGCCGATCCATTCGCCGACCATATTGATGACCTCTTTTTTCCGGCCGTTGTGACGGATTTCAAAAGGCTCGTCGCAATAAAGCTTGGCTTTACGATATTTGTCAATGATATTGGCCCATCCGCCACTTCCAATGCAGGCATTTCTCGTTCTATCTAGAATGCCGAGAAAATTCGACTCACATTGGATAAGGCCGACTGGGAAGCCATGAACGGAAAAAATGTCAAGAGACTTTAGGGCCATGGTGTCATAACGACAGAGCATGTTCTGATAGCGCAAGAGGTCTGAGAAATTGGTTGTGAGCGCTCTTTTCAGGCGCTCCTGTTTGACATCAGCTATGAAGCGGGCGCTTAACTCCAGACTAAGAAGCTGCCGGTTATTAAACATTTTTCTGTATTCTCGGTATCCCCATCGATGCAAACGGTTCGTTTCATCCCCGGCTGGGATCTCGTCTTGTGGGACGAACTTCGGGTCTAATCGTTTCCAAATTTGCTCAGCCTCTTTTAGCTTTCCAAGGTCTTCTTCATCTGGCTTCTTGAAAAACCGGCCTGCATGCCTTTTTCTGCACCGCAAGCAGTAGTACTCCAGGGCAAAAAGACGATGGCGGGGAGGTCCCGAACTTGGCACGGGAAAAGTGTTGCTCTGATCGCAGTGCGGACATGAGCAGTGACTCCTCCTGGCAGGGCCTTCCGATCTTAGCTCCGCTCCACAATAAGAGCATTTGCCTGGATCATCTCTATCTTCGCATTCCGTGAGTTCTCCGCAGACAAGGCAAACGAAAACATTCTTGGGATGTCTTGCATTGGTTGCCAGAAGATATCCGGGAAATAGATCGAAATCCTTCTTGCAGGAGGTGCAGCTCATGGTTTTGACCCACAGAAAGTACTTGACCTCTGCATCACGAGAGCCGCACAGAATACACCTTGTTTGATAGAGCCGCCCGATCCGGGGCCTGAGGCTGGATTCCAATGCTCTGGCGATTTCTGCATACGCTTCGAGGTCGATGTACTCCAACTCCTCCCGAACAATCCAGTACGACATGGGATTGATGTCGAAGCCGATCACATCGCATCCGAGTCGATTTGCTTCGAGAAGGGGGGTTCCACCGCCCATGAATGGATCCGCTATGGAGAGACCCGTCAGTTGGTTGCTTTCATAAAAGCTCGTGGCAAGCGGCTTCGAAGCGAACTCGGACAGGATCAATCCGCGGAAAAGGGTTCCCGGCCTCCGGGCGAACCACTTATGAACCGCAATGACGGGACGGTAGTTCTGCTGGATTTGCTTCTCCCGAAGAGCAAGGTCGGCAATAAAAGATATGTCAAAATCCCGTTCGATCATGGAATTGTTTGCTTCAAAACCTGAGAGTCTAAGGTTGAAAGCCGCTTGAGCCTGAGCCGTGGGGGCATCCGAGCCCGTACAATTATGAAAGGTATGGTACTCAAATTGAGAAGTCAACAGATTAGAACCAGAGGAAGGGTTTCTGAGAGACTTCAAGGGCAAGACAGTACAGAAGGAATCGCGCAAATGAATTTGCCCAATCACGCTCCAAGAAACCAAGAAAACAGGCTTTCTCCTTCTCAAAAAGTCAACAATTTAGTAGCGTCTCGATATTCGCCCGATTCGATTTCGTGCCACCCGGGGATCTGTTGACGCACTATGCCTAATGTCCTATACTTTTTCATGTTTATGGAGTGGCCAGTAAAGCGGGACGCTGTTAGGTTTTTAAGTTTATCAGGCAAAGCCAGATCGGTGCTTGACTGTGGTCGAACCAAATCAACAGATTGAAACCATGAAACAAGGTTCGAGAAGATGCCCTCTTTTTGACGCTTCGAAAGTTATTTTACGATCAAAATGGGCCTTCTAAGAATAGGTCATCTAATGAGTTGAGGGTTCTCCAGTCCCTTCAAAGGGGATTTTGGGGCACGAAGACGCCTACTTTTGGGATGATAATTCTCTAGTATCAACCGGGTCCGACCCCGCTAAGGGGTAACGCTAACGCAGCTAAACGCTGGATCAGGCAGCAGTAAGTGGCTGTATTTGTCTTAATTCATCATGAAAACGTTGTTCGGACTCCCACAGGTCTCTAGAGTATTGTGCATTCAGCCAAAATTCAGGAGAATTTCCAAAAAGACGCGAGAGTCGTAACGCCATAACAGGGGTGATGGCTCGTTTTTCCCTTAACACCTCATTGATCGTCTGGCGTGAAACACCCAAGGCGTCCGCCAGTGATGCAGTTGTCAAACCATAGTCAGGCATGAAATCTTCCCTGAGCATTTCACCAGGATGTGTCGGGGGGACTCCTCGTTTGCTCATGTTTGATATCGTCATTATGTTGCTCCTTAATGATAATCGTTTATTTCAACATCATACGCATCACCATCAATGAAACGGAAACATATTCGCCATTGATCATTGATTGAAATTGAATATTGCCCCTCTCTATCTCCTTTCAGTGGATGCAATCGATTGCTTGGAGGTATCTTAAGGTCATTCAAAGTTACTGCTAAATGGATATATTCCAGACGCCTCATAGCCCTTCGGAGCAAATCCGGAGGAAGGCGTTTTGATTTGCCTTTTACGAAAAGCTGTTGCGTTTCTTTATCGGCAAACGTTTTTATCACACCCCTAACGTAAACTGTCACGTTACAATTGTCAAGTGTAAATTACTCAGTGGGATTTATGTACACATTGTCCAATCGGCTAACGGGGAGCTTTGAACCCCCCTCCCCACACCACCCGCCTTTGCTCTCGAAGCTATGAAAAGACGCGCGCGGGTGATGCTTGGCGATGGGTCCGACGCTTCGCATCGAACCCATCGGAGCGGGTGAGGAGATCGCCCCGTTAGCCAGGGGAATATGAATGAAGGTTAAGTTCGAAGATATTGAGCAGGCATTCGACTTCGTCAACTTCGGACCGTACGGGGATCACTCCGCCCTCCTTGACAAAACCAGCGGCAAGATTTTCTGCCATTCCGAGTCTGGTGATATTGACGAGATTCCTGAAGACATGTGGAAATCGGAAGACGCTATCGAGATTCCCCACAAGAACGACCTCGGGCTCGGCAACCAGCTTGTCTTCGATTTTGCGCGATCTCACATGCCAGATGATTACGGACAGGTTAGAGATATCTTCAGCAAACGTGGCGCCTACGCCCGATATAAAGAGTTTCTGGGGTCGAAGGGTTTCCTCCAAGAATGGTACGATTCCGAGATAGCAGCCGTAAGCGGCGTCTCCTCGGAGCACCTGAAGCTCAGCCTTAGACGGCGGAATCACGGCATCCTATTCATGTCCGAAAACGTCTTGCCTTAAGAAGACAATCA
>JAHECH010000292.1 GCA_024641835.1 Deltaproteobacteria bacterium | reverse complement strand
ATAGCGAGGGTGCCTCGTCACTTTGACCTTGTAATTGCCGATGTACCCGGACACTTCTTTCACTTCGCTATAAGTGAGTAGTTCGATGTTGGAGTTCTGGCCGACTGAGACCATCTTCGGCGTACCGATGCAGGCGGCGCAATCCAAGGTCGGGAAGGTTTTGTCGAACTGGAGCATATGGCCGCCTATGGTCGGTTGGCGTTCCACCAGGTAAGCTTTCAGCCCGGCTGAAGCAATGTCCAAAGCCGCCTGCATGCCGGCTATGCCGCCACCCACCACCAAAACGTCAGGGTGGACTTTGACTTTTCTTGTGGAGAGGGATTGGTGGAAGTAGACGCGGTTGATAGCGGCTGCGGCCAGGGCCTTTGCCTTCCGAGTGGCTGCGTCCGGGTCTTCCGTCACCCAGGAGACCTGTTCCCGCACCGAGGCCATCTGGAAATGGTAGGGGTTGAGGCCTGCCCTCTGGCATGCAGCCTGAAAGGTCTTCTCATGGAGACGGGGGCTGCACGATGCGACCACCACGCCATCAAGCCCCAGTTCCACGATGTCCTTCTGAATCATCTCCTGGCCCGGGTCGGAGCACATGAACTTATAGTCTCTGGCGACCACCACGTTTGGGAGTCCGCGGACGAATTCAGCGACCTCTTCAACACGGACCCTGCCGGCAATGTTGACCCCGCAATGGCAAATGTAAAATCCGATCCTCTTTTGCATCATTCTACCTCGTTAACAATTAGGCACAGCGAAGAAACGTTGAGCCTAGACAACCGGAAGCTTTTCACCTTTTGTTTTCAAAAATTTTTGGGTCAGTTCAAGGAGTTCTTCAGGTTCCGGTGGCTTTTCGATGTACGCCTCGGGCTCCGGCAGGGATTGGCCAGTGTACCTGTTGAGAACGTTTTGGGAATAGAAGAACGTTTTCCTGGCAATCCCTGAGAGCATGATCACCGGGATGTCTTTGGTCATTGGATCGCTTTTGAGGTTCCGGTACAGATGGATTCCGCCCTCTTTTGGCATCATCACATCCAGGATGATGACCTCAGGCTTAGCGTCTTTTGCTTTCTGGAGACCTTCCAGACCATCCGCCGCCACCAGGGGTTTGTATCCCTTTGTTTCAAACAGGGTGGACAGAAAGGTCCTCATGTCCAGTTCGTCGTCAATGACGAGTATCTTTCTTTTCTCCATCAGAAAACTCCCAGAGGAGGTTGGTGATAAAAAGTCCTTTTGCCTTCATGTCTCTATAGCACCAATTATGCCAACAAGCTAAAGTGCCAATGATTTCATGGGATTAATAAGAGCGAGCGCAAAGAGAGAATCCCGAGGACAACCACTTATTGCATCTTTTGCAACATAAAGCAAGACCGTAATAGGAAATTAAGATAATATCTCAATGTGTTAGTCTGATTGAAACGTTATGAAACATCATTTGCAACATATTGCGGCAAAAAATCCGTCAGGGTGTCATTTAAATGGGGCGGCGATCAGGGCTGCAGGCGATAGCGTTTCATTTTGCGCCAAAGGGTCGTGCGGTCCATCTGAAGCTCCTGCGCCACTTCACCGCGACGCCAGTGGTGTCTCTTGAGCGCTTCAAGGATCGTCTCTCGTTCTGAGCGAGGTGCCTCCCCTGTCCGAATCTCCCCGTCAGGCTTGGTGATAGAAATCCCTTTCCTCAAGAAGAGGGGAAGGTGTCTGGGTTCGATGACATCATCCTGGCAGAGAATGAGAGCATGTTCCAGGATATTCTCCAACTCTCGCACGTTGCCAGGGTAGTCGTAATTGAGAAGAATCTCCATGGCCTCTTCGGAGATTTTACTCGCCTTGGTCTCTTTAGCTGAACTGAGTCGTCTCAGGATATGGTCAATCAGGAGGGGAACATCAGCTCTTCGTTCTCTGAGGGAGGGGAGTTCCAACCGGATCACATTGAGTCGATAGAAGAGATCTTCGCGGAACCGTTTCGCCTCCACCATTTTTCCCAGACCCTGGTTGGTGGCGGCGATGATTCGGACATCCACTCTTGTGGTTTTTCTGCTTCCCAAAGGGTAGAATTCTTTTTCTTCAAGAACCCGGAGGAGCTTTGCTTGGAGGGAAAGAGGGACATCACCGATCTCATCCAGGAAAATGGTCCCGCCATCGGCCTCCTGGAACCTTCCAGGCTTGTCCTTGTCCGCGCCGGTGAATGCTCCTTTCACGTATCCGAACATCTCCGACTCCAGCAGGTTGTCCGGCAAAGCCGCGCAGTTGACCTTCACCAGAGGTTTCTTGGCGCGCTTGCTGGCATTGTGAATCACCTTGGCCAGGAGATCCTTGCCTGTGCCTGTCGGGCCTTCGATGAGTACGGTGGCATCGCTCTCCGCGATCACGGGGACGATCTCGAAAACCTTCTGGATAGAGGGATCCTTGCCGATCATGTCTGCAAAGGTGTACCGATCGGTGATGGCGCGATGCAACTGATCAATCAGGGAAAGATCCTGGAGGGTGGCCAGACCGCCTACCACACGACCTTTCTCGTTTCGGAGGGCGACGTAATTTGCTCGGATAGGAAGTATCTTGCGATCCTTGGTTGCCAGGATGCCTTTCTTGTTGGATCTGGCCATTCCATCTTCAACGGCCTGCTTCAATAGAGAGGCTCCGCCGGTTCTCCCTTCTCCCAGAAGTAGGGCACAAGGCTTTCCGATCACCTCTTCGCGTCCAAATCCAGAGATCTTCTCCGCAGCCGTATTAAAGAACGTGATGAGACCGCTGCGAGTGACCGTGAAGACACCAATATCCAGATTATCCAGGATGATCTTGAGCTGCTTTTCGTCGTAGCGAATGCGGTTGATCAGTTCTTCAAAGGCGGAGCGGTCCTGGAAAATCTCCATGCACCCGATCAGCTCGTGGTTCAGACTGTATAGGGGGGTGACAATCTTGGTGATGGACCGTTTCTCCATCTGGCGATCGGTGAATTCCACGTCAAAGCTCAGGGATGCCTGTTCTGCTTCTACAGCTTCATGGAACTTACATTCCCCAGGACACAAGTCGTTGCGGAAAACTTGGTGACAGTATTTGCCGATCACCTCGTTTTCTTTGTAGCCGGTGAGCAATTCGGCTGCCTTGTTAAAGGAGATGATCCTGCGCTCCGGGTCTACGGTGAAGACGCCGATGCGCAAGTCACCCAGCAGGGCCCAGAGTTGTTCATAAAAGACAAGCTTGTCCTCAACGGCCATCTTATCAAGCATCGGTCAACCCACACCAGCCAGTAGAAGAGAAAACAGGTTGTCAGCGGCTCTCATGTCCAATAATCCTCGGACTCATCAATCACCCTTGTTTCCGTGGTATTCGACGGGCAAGGGGACGAACCATAAAAAAATCTATATGCCGTCGGCGCTCTTAGTCAACGGGAAAATCTTTTTCCCTTTCACGCGATAGGGCCGTTTCAGGGTGTGATGAGCCGGGTGCTACCCTTTTTCTTCGTCAGGGTAAAGCTGGGCAATGGATTTGAAGACATCCAGGCCGGAGAGGAAAGCATCGATCATTTCCGGGTCGAAATGCGTGCCTGAGAGGTGTTGCATTTCTTCGAGGATCCGGTCTTCATCCCAGCGTTCCTTGTAAGATCTGCGAGAGGAGAGGGCGTCATACACATCGGCTACCGCCACAATTCTCCCGAAGAGTGGGATTTCCTTCTCTTTCTTGGGGCGGGGATGCCTATGGGAGCCCGTAAAGGCTGGAAGATCTTCTACGGAGAACGGGTCGATATGACCGGGATAGCCGGTTCCATCCCACTTTTCGTGGTGATTGAGCGCTACGGCCGCTGCTGCTTCCTCAAAATCAGACTGCATATCCTTGAAAAGCCTTGCACCTAGATAGGTATGGCTCTTCATGATTTCTCGTTCCTCCTCGGTGAGAGGAGCTGGTTTCTTAAGGATAAGATCGCTGATGGCGACTTTACCCACGTCGTGAAGCATGGCCGCCATTCTCAGGGAATCCCTGGTCCTTTCCACCTCCTTACGGGGAATCGCCTTTTTTCTCGCCCACTGTTCATAGATTTCCACGGAATAGGCGCCCACCCTGTTGACATGGGATCCTGTCTCCTTGGGATCCCTTAGCTCGGCCATGCTGATCATCCTGAGGATGATGTTTCTCGTCATCTGCGCTCGCTCCACAGCTAGAGCGGCACTCGTGGCAAAATGCATGATCAATGACTCATCCGAAGCCGAGAAAGGGATGATATTCCCTTCATCGTCCTGGGCATTGATGATCTGCATCACTCCCAGGAGATCTCTCCGTTGGTTGGTCATGGGAACTGTGAGCACTGACTGGGTCCAGTATTTGGAGAGTTTGTCAAAATGAGAGTCAAAGGTGTAAGGCACGCTCCCGTTGATATGGTAAACATCGGAGATATTGACGGCCTTGAGGTTACTTGCCACGAATCCGGCAACGGACTTGTTGTTGATAGGTACGGAGAAGGTAACGTAAGGGAGCTTTTTGCCAGGCTTGAGGCTTTTCTGGAGGGTATCATTCTGGGCGTGGCTGAATTTGAGTTTGTCCCCGGTCTTCAGGTAAATGGAGCCTGCATCCGCGTTAAAGAAACGGCGCACATTGGTCAGGATTTTTTCGAGAAGGAGGTCGATGTCTTTTGCTTCGTTGAGATCAAGGCTGATTTGAGTGATCAGTTCAATCTTCTCTTTTTCGCTCAGCATATTCAGCGTTCACCATCCTGATATCATTGGCACCTGGAGACCTTCCTTCATCATAACACCAAGCCCGCAAACTCCCGATCCTCCGAGGGGACATCAGGGCGATCTAAGGAATCATGTCAAGGAGTCTCACGATGTCCTTGCCTCTTTTCAACGACAGAACCCATTCCTGAGGAAGATGTTTCTCTCCAAGATGGGCTCCAAGGACCATGCCTACGATCATACCCCTTGCGGCACTATCTCCACCACTGATGACGCATTGAATGAGGGCCTCTTTGAAGTCGTTTTCGTATTTGCTGATGAGGTGAACCGTCGAGGGAAAGGCGTGATCTACACGGCAACTTTGACCGAATGTTGCAATAGCCGAAACGCTATCTTTATCTCTTGAGTCGATCCCCTTTTTCACCCACTCAGACAGGGGAGAAGCTTTGAAATGCTCCGCAGCAACGCTCGAAATGGCCGCGGTGGGAGGGGTCCCTCGCAGCGCATTCCAGCAGACCCTTGCAAAGAACTCGGCACTCGCGATTACGAGAGGGTTGTTGTGAGTCATGTGAGTTTGAGCAGTGGCTGCTTTCACAAGGGCATCCTGGTTATGCCTAAGCAGGAATGCAAGCGGAGCAATTCTCGCAGCGCCGGCAAGGTCGGAAGAGGGTGAGCCTGCATCCTGGATGCTCTTGCCTGAAGCGAAGTTCTGAAGGGTCGCTTTGGTGGCCTGATCCAAATACCCGTGGTAATCCTTGAAGAGAGCCCGCCAGCGCGAGAAGAAATCTTCCGGATCGAATCTCCCTTTTGCAGAAACAGATTCCAGAAGAACCATCGCCTGGTCCCCGTAGTGGGTAAATTCGCCTCTATCTTTGGTCGGGTGGTAGGAGTCGAGGAGAGGTTTCAGAAGATTTTCGACTCTTCCGAATTCTTTCTTGATGCGGTTTACATCATAGATCCAGTGGACACCGAGGCTAAGAGAGTCGGCGAGAAAAGACCCGAGAACCATCGCCTTTGCGTCTTCCTCCATTCCCCATCTCCTCAGTCATGACCCGAGTCTGGAACAACTCTCCCGGTCAGGATCAATTTAACTATCTAAAATGCCACAAATTATTCCCTACGTCAATAACGTCTTTTTCGCCCATATTCACCTTGACGCCGGTTCCACCGCTTTGGTACAAATTCCCCATGAATCTGATGGATGTGATCATCATCTCTACGATGGTTTTTTTCATCGTCAAAGGGCTCCTTCGGGGTTTCATGAGGGAGATAGCGTCCCTGGCAGGAGTTGTATTCGGCATCCTGCTGGCAAGCCACTTTCAGCCACAGATGACGGCTTACCTGAAATCCTTGCTTCCAGCCACCGAATACCTGTCTCTCATCAGCTTTGGTTCCATCTTTGGCATA
>JAHECH010000003.1 GCA_024641835.1 Deltaproteobacteria bacterium | reverse complement strand
TCTTGATGCCGTTATCCGGATAAGGATTGTGCGAAGCAGATATGACAATACCTGCGTCAGAGCCAAGGCTCTTGGCCAGGTAAGCAATGGCGGGCGTAGGAAGAATGCCGGCTAGATAGGCGTCACCCCCCATGGAAGTGATGCCGGCAACAAGAGCGCTCTCAAGCATGGGGCCGGAAATACGGGTGTCTCTCCCCACGATCACTCTGCATCGGTGGGACTCCTTCTTGAGCAAGTGCACAACAGCCTGGCCCACCGAGAAAACCATGATCCCATCCATGGGATAGCGATTCGCCTCACCTCTGATTCCATCCGTTCCAAACAATTTAGCCAAAGGAGCATTCCTTAGTGCAAAGAGTCACCTGTCCCAAAAGATGGGTTTCCTTTATTCTCACCCCTGTCAAGAACTTATTTGCCATTTTGCCGGGGCGTGGGGGTCTCTTTCAAAATAGAGAAACGAAGTGAACGCTGCCTGGTGATGAGCTTCAGGTCATGGGTGAGGCGGGCGGAGGGCTTCCTGGGAATAGCCATGTAAGGAGGAATATGGGTATAACTAATATAACCGCGCCGCCCGCCTTCGCTGCCTCCTTTTTGCATGATTTTTCCTGGCCTATCTTCGTTTCCTCATTTTGAAAGAGACCCCCACACCCCTGGCCAGGTGAAGTGGCAAACCGATTGGACATCAATGTCGTATCCTACTTCTTGAACATCTCCAGAGACGGCAACAGGGCAGAGGCCTGATGACAGAGTGCATCAACGATTTTCTGCAGCCATCGTGATCCTGATTCTGTTACGGCCGCCGGCAGGCTTCTGATGAGATCAACGTATACTCCAGGATGCTCAGCCCTCTGGCGATGAAAGGATTCGAGGAAGCGGTCGCGTTCTTCAGCACCCGGATCTGCAGGTAGTTCGGTCGAAAAAATTCCGATCAACTCTGAGACCCGGTCGCGCAACTCTTTTTTCCGGGTCCCGGTTCTGCCCGAATGATCAAGGGTGGCAGGCATCTTGTCCGCCATGGCCCTAAGCCGGGAGGTCCTCTCTTGCTTTGCGATGGAGAGCTTGTCCATGGCGCCGGCATGCAGCAGCTCACCGAATTCCTGTTCAGTGAAGAAAGGCCTTCGCACGTGTATTTGCCACTGCTCAAGGGCTATGAGGTTCGCAAGGTAAAGAATATTATTCTGCACAATTCGAGGGAGACCTGAATAGCGATGAGGTTCATACCGGAGGATTCGCCCTTCATAGGGTTCACCCATGATGAGCTTGTTCTCCTCGATGATGTCTTCCCGTAAGATCGCGCCCGCTGCCACGACGTTGCCGTAGCCCATACGCAGCGGGCCTATGATGCCTCCCTGTCCGCCAAGAAAAATGGGGCGCTGGTTGAGCATGACGCCTCTCGGCACATCGCCGATCAAAGAGGGGGTGGTCTTGTCGCCGTCAGGGGTGAAATTGAAATGGATGTAAGAGCTGCCCACCTCGCTGTGATCCTGGCGGCCGGTTCCGCCAGCCATGAGGCAGTCACAGAAATTGATCAAACTGCCGAGGGTGACAAAAGGAAAGAGGATCGTCTGCTTGAGCCCCACGCAATGGCCACCGCTTGCCTGTTCTTCCAGGATACACCCTTCGCGCACCTGGGCACCCAGACCCATGCTCGCTTTTTCCAGGAAAAGAGATTCCTTGAAGAACCCTCCCTTGAGCTCTACCTGCGGACCGATCTGGCAGTTCTCGATGGTCACAGGTCCTTCGTAACCGATCCGGGCGCCAGAGGCGATGACTGTTTTTTCGCCGTAGATGCGGCACCCGGGATAGAGGATGACACCTCTAGCGGAGATCTGTTCCACCCTCACCTCTTCGCCAATGTCAAGGGTGAGAGGATTGGGCAGATTAACGCCCCGTTGAATTAGCTGGTCAATTTTGCTGGAGCATCTGGGTCTGAGATCCATGGAGGAAATGCCTAAAGTAAGAAAAAATGCCTAAAATGCCTGAAGTTGGAAAGACAAAAAGTCTAAACACGAAAGCACGAAACAAAGAAAGCACGAAAGAGAAATAACGGAAAAGTGATCAGAATCATGGATAGGGGACATGGCCGTTTTCGAAAGGCCATATCTTCAGTCCCCAGGTCACCGAAAGCCTCTCGCGATCCAATATTCCGGGGTTTGCTCCTCTGAGTCCCTGTCAGTCTCCCGGCATCACCTCAAATTCCGGAATATTGGGTCGCCGCCCGGGAAAGACTTAGATATGGCCTTGAGAGAATGGGCATGGCCCCGACAAAAAGTCTAATCACGAAAACACGAAATAAAGAAAGCACGAAAAAGAGAAAACACAAAAGAGAAACGAATGCCTGAAAAGCGAGAAATTGTGAATAGCGAAGAACAAAAAAACAACCACAAAAACGAGAAACAAGTAAAGCAGGCCTCTGATTTCTGATGCCCAATGGGCAGATATCAAAATTTACTATTCATTGCAAGGGATTGTCAAGGAGCGTCGGATCAAGCCCTTCATAGTTCCAAGAGCGTAGAGGAGGCCTGAAACACGCCCCTTCTTCAATCCTATTGGCCGCAAAGTGGCATGCAGTGGGGGCGCTGGCCGCGCTAGTACGAGACCAAACTGGGCAGAAAAGTGGCGATCTGGGGGATGAAAATAATGATAATGGTCAGAATGATGAGCGCTGCCAGAAAGGGAAAAATCCCTCTGAAAATCAAATGGAGTGGTATGTCGGGTGCAATGCCTTTGATCACAAAGACATTGACCCCCACGGGCGGCGTGATCACGCCCATCTCAGCAACCAGGACGATGATCACCCCGAACCAGATGGGGTCGACGCCGAGCTTCTGAACAATGGGGTAGAAAATAGGGATGGTGACCACGATCAGGGCCATGGAGTCCATAAAGAAACCGCCAATGAAATAGATAAAGATGATGACGGCCACGATCGCCATTCTGGAAATGGGGAGGTTGCTTACCCAATCGGCAAGCAGAAAGGGGATGGTCGACACGGCCAGGAAATGACCAAAAATCACGCCTCCGGTGATGATAAAAAGAACCATGCAGGCTGTGAGGAGACCGTCTTTCCCCGACTCGAAAAAGTTTTTCCATGTTAGTTTTCGACGGATCAGCCCGATGAGCAGAGCGCCCCCGGCACCGATGGCGCCGGCCTGTGTAGGGCTGAACCATCCGAGGAACAAACCGCCGATGGCCAGCAGGAAGAGAATCAAAGCAGGGAGGACGCCGCCGGTTGCCTTGACTTTTGCTTTCCATGTGGTGGGGCTTCCGGCAGGGCCAAGCCCGGGATTCCGCCAGCACAGGATGGCCACCGTTGCAACGAACAGCAGGCTGAGAATGCCGCCGGGAATGATCCCTGCCACAAAAAGCTTTCCGATAGATTGCTCCACCAGGATGCCGTAGACAATAAAGACCGTGCTGGGCGGGATCATAATCCCCAAGGTTCCGGCGGAGGCCACGGTGCCGGTTGCCAGGGTCATGTCATACTTGTATTTCCTCATCTCCGGTAGGGCGATCCTGCCCATCGTCGCGGCCGTGGCCGCAGTGGATCCGCATATGGCGGCAAAGCCGGCGCACGCCAGCACCGTGGCGATAGTCAGGCCTCCACGCAGGCTCCCCACCCAGGTGTAGGTCGTGTTGTAGAGTCTCTCACTTATGCCGGAGGCAAAGGCGAACGAGCCCATGAGAATGAACATGGGAATGACCGAAAGGGGATAGGATGAAAAGGTCTCAAAGATGTCCTGGGAGAGGAGACTGAGGGCAGGATCCAGGCTGGATAGATAGGCGAAACCGATAAAGCCGACCAAGGCCATGGCAAAGGCGACCGGCATTCTAAGAAGAAACAGGATCAAAAGGAGACCGATACCGACGAGACCCGCAGTTTCAGGACTCATTTTTCATCACTCTCAGGACGGAACTGAAAAATTGTTGCAAAAGCACCAAGCACACGGGAATGGTGCCCACAGCAGACGCATAGGCAAAAGGGGACAGGGGAATATGGGCCGTGGCCGTCTCCTCCCCCCCGGTCTGGAAGTGATACCCATGCATGAAAAGGCGCCAGACGATCAGCACGAAAAAACCCAGGCAGAGCAATTGGATCAGGCAATCGATGGCGGACTGAATACGCCTTGGTAAGAGAATCACGAAGAATTCCACCTGAACGTGTCTGTTCCGGATAAGGGCCATGCCGCAGGCAAAGGATACAACAATGACTTGTGCCAGCATCATGACGTCAAGGGAGCCGAATACAGGTGAACGAAAAAGCTTGGCACCTATGACGTCAACGCAGGTCAGGATGACCATGAAGAAAATGGCCCAGAAGGCCATCCATTCAGCCCAGCCACTGAGCATTTCATTGAACTTCTGGAATTTCTCCAACATGGGACCCTTTCTGATCTTTGCGATTCGGCTCGATGGCAGATTTCCACTTTTGGGTCCGATTTGCCCGCCAAAAACCTCAGGCGCCAGTTCGAACCAATTTGTCCCCGCCCAACCGCTGACGGTTGGGCGGGGACACTTGTCCGTTTCATGTCATTTCACGTAAGCCTCAGGCCGCACTCCGGCAGGGCCGGTAGGAGATGGAATGTCGTATTCCATCTGTTTTTCGATCCAGTATTTGTTCCGATCCTTCATGTAATCGATCCAGCCCTTAACCTGGCCCTCCGAAAACCCTTTGCCCACCATCGTCTTGGTATAATTGGCGAAGACGGGTTCCATGGCCTTTTCCCATCTGGCTCCTTCTTGCTCGGAGAGGTCGATAAATTTGACTCCCTTCTCGGTGCCGAAGGTCTTGCCGACCAGTTCAATCTCGTTCCACATCAGGGCAAATCGCTCCTGGTATTCCCCACTCAACACGTCCACGAGCGATTGAAGGTCCCGAGGCAGCTTGTTGTAGCTGTTCTTGTTCATGGCGAGGTAAAAGGGGTAAACCGAGCCGATCTGCCAGCAGACTGTCACATATTTAGCGACCTCCGCAAACCGGAAGGTCTTGAGGGTCTCGTAAGGTGCCCAGACTCCGTTGATCACTCCCTTGGAAATGGCATCGTAAACTTCCATCATGGGGGTGGGGGCGGGAGTCCCGCCGAGAGCCGCGACAATCTCCCCTGAAATGCTCGGGGCCCGGATGGTCACACCTTTCATGTCTTCCAGCTTCTCCACCGGTTTGTTGGAAATGATCAGGCTGGGGGCGTTGCCGTGCATGCAGAGAACTCGCACGCTCCCGAATTCTTTGGGCTTGAATTTCTCGTAGAAGTCGTATGCCATATGGGCGGCGACCCAGCCGGTCGGAGTCCCGACGGGCAGTCCGATGCCTTCGGAGACAGGCATGCGGCCGGGAGTGTAATACACGTGGGAATAACCGATGTCGGTGATGCCGGTCTCAATCCCCTTGAACATGGCAGGCCCCGAGAGCAATGAACCGCCGCCAAAAAACTGGACTTTTAATCTTCCGCCTGAACGGCTTTCAAGCTCAGCGGCAAACTCCTGGGTGATTTTCGATTGTTTTGAGGGTGGGGGGAAGTAATTGGCCACTTTCAGGTTGATCACCTTTTCCGCGGCCCAAGCTTTATCCATCGGTGAGGTTGCGAACGTGAACATCAAACAAATGATCCCTGCCGTAATCACCAAGCCCTTCTTTTTCATCATCTTCTCCTCCTTTGAATGATGAGTTAGGTCTGCGAAATGTCTCTTCCCTGCGGTTCTGATATTCCCTCTATTCCATCTTCCTGTTTCAGGCCATAAGAATCGACCTTTCGTTTCTAGCGTAGATCCATCGAGCTCACGTTCTGAGATCACCCAGGTCATAGGAAATATCATCACTGCTCTCCTGACCGGGTCAAAAAAGTGATCGAATGTCTGAGGCTCTTTCCACGGACTGAACTCGCTAACGACGTTACTCTGTCCCGGGTGAACGCATGGAGGTTCTATTCCCTGCAAAACTACTTGAGAAGTGACACGAATGTCAATGGAAAACCAGATAAAGGAGCAGAGCGCAAACGCTAAGGCCGGTGCTTCTGCCGGTTCTCATTCTTTTGCGCCAGTTCGGCCAGGCCGCCTTTCCCAAATTTATTCAGCTTCAGACCGCCCGAGAGACGGGGGAACTCTTTCATGACGCAGAGTTCATCCGGGAGCTTGTGAGCCGCGATTTTCCCTTTCAAAAAAGCCCTCACTTCTTCCAACGTTAGGGTTTGCCCGCCCTTGGGAATGATGCATGCACAGATGCATTCCCCCAGGACAGGATTCGGGGTAGCGACGATGCATACTCCCTGAACGTTTGGGTGATCCACGATCAAGGATTCAAGCTCATAGGGGTAAATTTTATAGCCGCCGCGATTGATCAAGTCTTTTGTTCGACCATAAATTTTGAAGTAATCACCTTTTTCTCTCGAGACCAGGTCGCCCATGTGAAGCCAACCATCCACCATCTGTTTCCTGGTCTCCTCAGGGTTATTCCAGTACCCTTTCAAAACGTGCCATCCTTTGAGGGTCAGTTCACCAATCTCTCCTTCAGGAAGTTCCCTGCTTGTCCCGGGTTCAACCACTCGAACGGTTGTGCCTGCAATCGGCTTTCCTACGTAGGCTTCTCGAATTTCCAGAGGGGAGGGGTAGGGGCAGATGATGCCCAGGCCCGGACCGACTTCTGAGGCCCCCCAGAAAGAAGTGATATAAACACCCATCTCTTTTTCGACACTGCTGATCAATCCCTCAGGAGCGATTTGGCCGGCAATCAGTCCGGCTCTGAGAGAACTGACGTCATAGCTGCCTCTCTTGGGGTGATTCAACTCCAGGATGTAATGGGTCGGTGCCGCCGGCTGCAACGTTATTTTTTCTTTCTCGATCAGCTGGAGCGCCCTTTCAGGCTCAAATTTATCCATGAGAACCAGAGTGGAGTGGAGCAGTACGGGCTGGATCAAAATGGCGCCGCAACCATAAGAGTGACTCATGGGCAATACACCGATGAATATATCATCGGATGTGGCGTTAACACCCAGGGAATACTGCAGCCCCGCCTTGGCGGCCTGGTCATGCGTAATCATCGCCCCTTTTGGCTTTCCTGTGGTTCCCGAAGTGTAGATGAGCATGGAGAGGTCTTCACGGGTGTTGAGGTCCGGGGGTGAGAACGACCTATGGTACCCCTGGGTCAATACGTCATCAAAGCGAGAGACCCCCTCTCCTTCCCCTTCTCCTGCAAGAATGACATGTCCGAGTGCAGGCAGGTTTTCCCTCATATTCATGATCGCTTCAAGGTAATCGTACCCTTCCCACTCCCTGAAGATGACAACGCCTTTGGCTCCTGAATTCTGGAGGATAAATTCCGCTTCAGCCCTGCGGTAATTGGGATTGACCCAGGCCACAATCACCCCCAGGTTTTGCAGCGCATAGAAGGAAAGGATAAACTCGATGGAGTTTTTCATGTACATGGCAACCCGGTCTCCTTTTTTGAAACCCATGCCCTGCAAACCCGCCGCAAATGCATTGGCCATGTCCCTTAGCTCTTTAAAGGTCTTCCTTCTCTCACCCTCGACCACGGCGACCTTGTTAGGGACGGCTCTCGCTGCCTTTTCCAAAACCTGTCCTAGGGATAACGCATCCACAATCCGCATCTCCTTATGAGAAGCTACTCGCTCTTTCGTTTTCCGGAACCCGTTCAGCGCAGGCTACTAAACTTCAGCAGCCGGGTGTGACAACTCCCGCCCAATGGGATACCCACTTGTAATTCTTGAACTTTAGTGACAAAAAGACGTTCTTGTCAACCTGAAAAGACTCGCTCCATCTGTATCCGCCGGATTCGTGTTTATCTGATGATTTCGTTGACACCCTATGACTTCACACGTCGGCCCATTTTTTCTTCATGGTGTATGGTAGAGTGGGGCCTCGCAGTTACCAGGCCGGGGGGGTTTTTCCTCTTGACAGGATTCGAGAGATTAACTATGCGTTAACTCCATTAAAGTCAAACGGATCATTCCAGATTTCAATCAAAACTGCTTGGCGGGCCTGAGGTAAAAAGGAAGCAGAGGTCTTTGTCAGGGAGAAAAGGCATGGGTGTACTGGACTTCTTCAACCTAGCTGGCAAAGTGGGGGTGGTCACAGGGGCTGCCCGGGGATTGGGACGAGAGATTGCCCTTGCCCTGGCCCAAACGGGTGCTTCCCTGGTTTTGGCGGATTTGGCGGATACCGGAGCAACCACACGAGAGATCGAGAAGACGGGGAGCCCCTGTGTCTCCTTCCGAACGGACATTTCTGACGAGTCGTCGGTCCGGGACCTGGCAAATCAAGCGTTTTCCAGGTTCAAGAAGATCGACATCCTGGTGAATAACGCGGGCATCTCCCAGCTGAGCTACATGCCCACCGAAGATGCGCCTGTTGAAGAGTGGGACAGGGTGATCGCCGTCAACCTGCGGGGAACCTTCCTGTGCTGCAGGTATTTTGGGAAGCAGATGATCGAGCAAGGCGGCGGCAGTATTGTCAATGTTTCCACCACGGCCGGAATTACAGGCGTACCGCGAGCCCCCGCCTATTGCGCTTCAAAAGCAGGCGTGATTCTGTTGACCAAAAGCCTTGCTCTTGAGTGGGCCAAGTACCATGTCAGGGTGAATGCGATTGCTCCCCACTACCTGGAGACGGAGCTGACCACGGGATTGAGAGCTTCAGAAAAGGCTTACACGGGTCTCGTGAGACAGATCCCGATGAGGAGGTTTGGAAAAACCTCGGAACTGCTCGGATCGATACTGCTCCTCTGTTCCGAAGCTTCCAGCTACATAACGGGGAGTGTTCTCGTGGTGGATGGGGGATACCTTGCCCAGTAAGTTCGGTACCAGGGAGATTTCAGTTTACTCCTTTTGGTTGCAGCGAACAGTCCGCCTCGATCTGGGAGGATGAGAGAAAAGGGTAGAGCGCAGGAACAGGGAGGGCGTGAATGAGAGAGCTTAGCAATGATCAGAAAATGATGCTTGCCACCGTGCGGAAGTTCATGCGAAAGGAGGTCGCCCCGTATAGCCAGGAAATGGATGAGACGCAAAGCTTTCGCAAAGAGTTGAAACAGAAATTCGGCGACCTGGGGCTCTTCTCCGCCATCGTCCCAACCGAATTTGGCGGCCTTGGCTACAACTTGACAAGTTTCTGCCTCTTGATTGAGGAAATCTCGAAGGTGGATGCCTCCATGGGCGTGGTTATCCAGGATAACGGCACAGGGCTCCGCCCCATTCTCTTGTGCGATGACGCTCGCCTCAAGAAGGAGGTCTTTTCCATGGTGGCAACCAAAGGCTCATCCATCGGTTTTGCCATCACAGAACCCCATGCAGGATCAGACACAGCCTCGATCTCAACCAGAGCCGTGAGAGAGAGCAACCGTTACACATTGAATGGAAGGAAAACGTTTATCACCAACGCGGGTATTTCCGACTACTACATCGTCTTTGCTTTAACAGATCCCCCGGCAAGGCACCGTGGAATGAGCGCTTTTTTCGTGGATGCCTGTTCGCCCGGCTTGGGCATTGGAAAAAAGGAGAACAAGCTCGGACTGAGAGCTTCTCCCACTGCGGATGTGATCCTGGAGGATGTGGTGGTTCCAGAAAAATACAGGATTGGCGGGGAGAACAGCGCATTCCTTCTCCTGATGAAAACGCTGGATGCCACAAGACCGACCATAGGCTCACAGGCCCTTGGAATTGCTGAATCTGCACTCGAGTATGCGATCAAATACGCCGGTGAGCGCCACCAGTTTGGACGACCCATCATGGAATTTCAGGGCCTGCAATTCCTGATTGCCGATATGATCACGGAAGTGGAAGCCTCCAGAGCCATTCTCTACAGGGCTACGGAACTCTACGACGAGGGCTTTGAAAATGTGACCCCGTATTCAGCGATGAGTAAACTGTTTTGCACAGACGTGGCCATGCGGGTGACCACCGATGCGGTTCAAGTCCTGGGGGGATATGGATGCATGAAAGACCATCCGGTGGAAAGGATGATGCGTGATGCAAAGGTGACCCAAATATATGAGGGTACGAACCAGATTCAACGGCTGGTCATCACGCGCTCTGTGAAGAGATCAGGTTATCCCTTTCAACCATAGGGAATGCTTGTAGTGGAAGATGAGATGAGAACCATGAACACCATGAAAGCAGCACGATTCTATTCTCCGAACCAGCCTCTCAAGCTGGAGCATGTGCCGATACCGAATGTGGGCCCCAATGATGTGCTCGTGGAAGTTAAAGCCTGCGGCGTGTGTGGGTCAGACGTGCATATCCTGAAGGGAGAAACGTTCCCTGGATTCAGCCCCATCATCCTGGGCCATGAAGGTTGTGGCACGATCAAAACCTTGGGAGAAAGTGTCTCCGGCTGGAAGGCGGGAGACCGGGTAGTCATCGACTGTGTGACCACATGCGGGAATTGTTTTCACTGCCTGGGGGGGCGGGATTCCATATGCCTGAATCGCAAGCTCACGGGTATCCATCTGGACGGCGCCCTGGCCCAGTATGTGAGGGTGCAGCCTAGGAACTTGATCGCCCTGCCGGAAACGGTCTCTTTTGAGCAGGGCTGTCTGGCCACAGACGCTGTGGCAACGCCATTTCATGCGTTGAAAGCACGAGCCAAACTTCAGGCTTGTGAATCCATCGCCATTTTCGGCGTGGGAGGGCTGGGAATCCACGCGGTGAAGCTCGCCCGCCTGATGGGAGCAAGCCCTATCGTGGCAGTGGATATCTCTACTCAGGCTCTGGAAAGGGCGAGTGTTGCCGGAGCAGATGCGGTGATCGACGCCAGAAAGGAAGACCCCCCAGAAGGGATACGGAAAAGGGTGGGACCTCTGGGCGTTCATGTGGCGCTGGAATGCGTGGGCCGTGCCCAGACAGTTCGCTCGGCCGTGGAATCTGTGGGACCCGGAGGGAGGGTGGTGATTGTAGGGTTGGGAGCGGAAATGCTCCAGCTAAAAGGCATCACCGAGTTTGTGCGAAGTGAAATCGCTCTTATGGGATCTTCTGCTTTTGAGATTAGAGAGATCCAGGAAATCCTGTCTCTCATGGCCTCCAAGAGGCTTGACCTGAGCTCTTCAGTGACCAGGACCATATCCCTTGATCAGGTAAACGAAGCACTGGAGGAGCTTGCCAAACGGCCGGGCAGCGTAACCCGCATTGTGGTCAACCGATTCTGATGAAACATGCAGGCGCCCGGTTCCTCTTCTGTGTGGACGAGCACGTGGGCGCCAGCTTTGTGGAGATCCTCGAAAAGGTCCGGGTTGAACTGCCTGAGCTGGAAACGATCGTCGCTTGCATTATTCCAACTCCAGGCAAAAACCTAACTGCAGAAGAAGTGATTGCATCCTGCAAAAGACGCTTAGCAAACTACAAAGTACCTAGCGAAATCCTATTTATGGACAAATTCCCCGCGACAACAATAGGTAAGACGCAAAAGTTCAAATTGCAGGAAATGCGGCACAACGAGAAAAGAAGTAATCCTTTCTGCATCGAATTTTGCGAGTCCTTACATTCAGGGAAGAAGGGAGGTGATGGCTTTTAGGGTATTTCAAGGGCCATGTCTTTTTCAGGAGACGAGGGGAGGTGCTCTAAGTGGATTCCTCGTCCGTGGTTTGTTGTCTGCTGTTTTAGGCAATGGGTCACACTCTGCTAACGATTTTCTTATCGAGTAAAGGAGAAGGAAAATGAAGAGGATCACCAAGTTGCTGGGAGTGTTTCTGTGTCTGGGTATGGTATTTTGCGGCTCCGCTTTTGCCCAAAAGCCGATTGTTATCGGGAGCATTTGGGGTATCTCTGGGACATATGCATTGATGGCAAAACAGGCGATAGACTCTATCCAGATGGCTATCGATGAGATCAACGCCTCCGGGGGGTTACTTGGGAGGAAATTGGAGCAAGTGACAGAGGATGATGAGAACAATCCTGCTATCTCTGCCCGCAAGTATGAGCGACTGGTTCTAGAGAAGAATATGGATTTCTGCATTGGTTCCGTGGCTTCGTCGGCTACGCTGAACCTCATGCAACTCGCGAACAAATATAACAAGATCCTGATGGTGTCTATATCCCAAAGCATGGACATTACCGGGAAGAGCAAGAATAAGCAGACTTTCCGTGTCAATGCGAACCCTGGCATTACTTCGGGTGCCTTGTGTGACTGGCTCGTCAAGAACGTCGGAAAAAACTTTTATCTTCTGACTGTGGACTACGCGTGGGGCAGATCCACTTCGGATGCATACCGGAAGGCGTTACCTGAAAGAGGAGCGACGATCATCGGGGAGACGTTCTTCCCGCTCGGAACCAAAGATTTCGCTCCATACTTCGGCAAGATTAAGGCAGCCAAGCCGGACGTCCTGTTTATCACCGCGGCGGGGAATGACGCCATCTCCGTTGTGACCCAGGCTGAACAGTATGGTCTCAATAAAATGATGACCATCTCAGGTGACGGTTCCTTGGTATCGGGTGATGTTCTTTCTGGCGAAGGCAAGGCAGCCGACGGGATCATCACAGCCGACTACTATGCGCCCGTCCTTGACACCCCAGAGAATAAGGCCTGGGTAGAAAAGTACAAGGCGCTATACAAAGAGGAGCCAAGCAAATTCTCCGTAAGTAGCTATGAAGCCGTGTGCTGGCTCGCACAAGCGATCAAGAAGGCAGGGTCCACAGACACGGATAAGGTCATTGCTGCCTTGGAGGGTTCGACCTATCATGGGCCTCAGGGTGTGAAGGTTATGGATCCGGTTTCTCACCAGACCTCTCTGGACATCTATATGATCAAGATTGTTGATGGGAAGCCTACAATCGTAGGTAAGGCGAGGTAGTTGAGGCTCCGTGCCCGTTTCACTTCATGACAGAAAAAAGTTACAAGGGATCTCTCTTCTTTTATGTGGAGCAGGGCAACCCGGGGAAAGGGATTGGCCAGTCGCTCCTCTCGGCTGTAAAAGGGAAGCGTGGCAGAGGCCGATGGATTAAACTGGCGGTTGGTCTTTTCCCTGGCCTTTCCATCGATGGCCGCAGGGATTGCAGAATTCGCTGATTGGTGATTTCTCTCCTGTTTCGAAATGAGGCTTTAGCCTCTTTTGATCAGCGGGCAACAGCCGGCGCAGCTTTTGCTGCCAGGCAAAGCTAAGAGATATGAAAGTGGGCAGTCTTAGCGCCTGAACAGGAGAATAAGCTTTTGATTTTCCTTTCTGATTAGATCAAGCTTGAACCAGAAAGCGAGCATAACCGATGGATTTTCTAATTTATGTTCTGATACCGCAGATCTTGCACGGCCTAGTATGGGGTATGGTTATTGCCCTTATTGCGCTCGGATTGACCATTGTCTTCGGAATTCTAGATGTTGTCAATTTTGCCCATGGCGAGCTTTACATGCTTGGGGCTTTTTTCGGTTACTCGCTCCTTTTCGTGGTTCCGAACTTCTGGGCCGCTCTCTGCATAGCTACCGTTGCTGTGGGTCTTTTGGGGATGGTCATAGAAGTCTCCATGTTTCGGCCCCTATACGGGCGTGATCCTATATTTCACCTTCTTCTCACTTTTGGGTTGGGGATGATCCTGCGAGAAGTGGCTAGGTTTATCTGGGGAGGGCTCACAAGGAGCGTTGATGCGCCGGTGACAGGAGCGGTCCACCTCTTGGGTATGGTTTATCCGACTTACAGATTGGTGGTGCTGGGGATAGCGATCGTGATCCTGATTGCGGTGTTTTACGGATTTAACAGGACGGAGACCGGCGCCATCATCAGGGCAGCCTCTCAAGATAAAGAGATGGCCCGCGCTCTTGGTGTCAACGTCGCCAAAATCTATACCCTGGTTTTTTCTCTGGGAGCTGCTCTTGCTGCGCTGGCCGGTGTGTTGATGGCCCCAATATTTCTGGTTTATCCGACCATGGGAATGGATGCTATTCTGAGGGCCTTCATAGTAGTCATCGTGGGAGGGATGGGAAGCGTGGTGGGGGCTGTTGTGGCCGCAATTGTCATCGGCGAAGTAGAATCACTGTTTTCCCTTTGGATCTCGCCAACATGGGCGGAAACTCTGGTTTTTGGAGTCCTTATTCTAAGCATGATTCTGAGACCGGGAGGGCTCTTTGGCCAGACTGAATCAAGGTAGGATATGGGCGGGTTCAGCATGGCTTCAAGAAAAATAAGCTTAATCCTGATGCATGCAGGGGCTCTGTTCGCTCTTTTCCTCTGTCCTCACTTCATTCCCAGGTACTGGCTTTTGCTGCTCACAGAGGCGTTGACTCTGGCGATTTTTGCAATGAGCCTTGATCTCATCATGGGATATGCAGGCATCGTATCCTTTGGTCATGCTGCTTTCTTCGGGCTTGGGGGTTATGCGCTGGGAGTGACGATTATTCATATGGCTCCTTCTGTCTGGCTCGCCCTGACAATGGCCGCCTGCATCTCTGGATGTTTGGCTTTATTTGTCGGGGTAGTGGCCGTCCGGACCCGGGGTATCTATTTTGCGATACTGACATTGCTGTTCGGGGAGGTAGTATATCGAATTGTTCTTCATATCAGAGCATTAGGGGGATCGGATGGGCTCATAGGGATTCCGGTTCCGGACCTAACCCTTTTATTCTTCAAGGTGGACATGAAGAAGCCTGTCAACTTTTTCTATGTGACAGCGACCATTGGTTATCTCTCGTTCCTCCTTTGTAGGAAGTTAGTGGACTCACCTTTTGGACGCGTGCTCAGGGCCTTGCGAGACAATGAGAATCGCGTTCCTTTTCTCGGTTTCAATGTAAAGGCCTTCAAAATTATTTCATTCGCTATCTCAGGGATGCTGGCTGGCCTGGGTGGAGCCTTGTTTTCGCTATTCAAGACCTTTGCGGATACTTCCCAGCTTCATTTCTTGCTTTCCGGCAAAGTCATCATCATGGATCTGATCGGGGGGCTGGGGACCCTCATCGGTCCTGTGGTGGGAGCAATATTTCTAACGTTTCTTGAGACATTCATTTCCGGGTATTTTGAGTCGTATCACATTATCACAGGGGCCATTTTTGTTTTGATCGTAATTTTCTTGCCAAACGGCTTGGTCGGACTTCTCCGCGCTGTCAAGAAAAAGGGGTAAATTGTGAATTTGCTCGAGTTGAACAGTGTGACTAAAAAGTTCCGTGGCTTGGTGGCTGTTGAAAGGCTTAGTTTGTCGGTATCTAAAGGGCAGACCAAATCGGTGATTGGGCCTAACGGAGCTGGTAAGACGACCGTCTTTAACATGATAAGCGGAGCTCTATTGCCGACCAGCGGTGAGATCTTGTTCGATGGCCATAAGATAAACGGCTTTCCCCCCTACAAACTGTGCCGCCTTGGAATGGCGAGGTCCTTTCAGATCACCAATATCTTCCAGGGACTGACCGTCTTTGAAAACGTCCGGCTGTCCCGCCAGGGAAAGACGGGGAAAATTTCCCTATTTGGATCGGTGGAGCATTTAGAGGAACAGATGGTCGAAACCAGACGGATCATTGACTTAATCGGTCTTTCGGATAAGAGGGATGAACTTGCAGGGAACTTATCTCATGGTGACCAGCGACATTTGGAAATAGGAATCGCTCTTGCGTCAGGGCCAACTTTTCTCCTGCTCGATGAGCCCACCGCCGGCATGAATCTGGGAGAAAGCAGGGCTACTATTGAACTCATAAAGAAGTTTAAAGGGACCCTGACCATACTGCTCATTGAACATGATAT
Source organism: Deltaproteobacteria bacterium (assembly GCA_024641835.1). Classification (GTDB taxonomy): domain Bacteria; phylum Desulfobacterota; class DSM-4660; order Desulfatiglandales; family HGW-15; genus JAHECH01. The sequence goes on along the minus strand of JAHECH010000003.1, from coordinate 7,911 downwards.
CGACCTAGTCTTTGAGGTATCGGATGAGATTGCTGTCCTGCACCAAGGGCGATTGCTGGTACAGGGCAACCCAGGCGAGATTAAGGCAAATAAGGAGGTCAGAAAAGCCTATCTCGGGGAGGAAGTGTGATGCTTGAACTGAAAGATATCCATACCTTTTATGGCCGAAGTCACATTCTTCAGGGAGTGAGCCTGAACGTGCAGGCAGGGGAAATCGTTTGCTTATTAGGCCGCAATGGTGTGGGCAAAACCACGACCCTAAAATCGATCATAGGCCTCGTTCCGCCACGCAGCGGCTCCATACTTTTCAAAGCTGAAGAAATCGCCGGCATCCCAACCCATGAAATCGCCAGGAAGGGAATAAGCTATGTTCCAGAGGACCGTCGAATTTTTCCTAATTTGACTGTAAGAGAGAATCTAATTCTTGGTACGCGCAATTTGCAGAAAGCGACAGCGGAGACGAAGAGAAAAAACCTGGAAAAAATGTATGCCTATTTCCCGCGGCTTGGCGCTAGGGAGAACCAACTGGGTGGGACGTTCTCAGGTGGAGAACAGCAGATGTTGACCATCGCACGCGGGTTGATGGGTAACCCCCAAATGATGCTGCTCGACGAGCCCTGTGAAGGGCTTGCGCCGATCATTGTTCAGGAACTGACAAAAATAATCCCCGTTCTCTGTCAAAGCGAAGGGCTGACATTACTGCTTGTTGAGCAGAATGCGCATGTCGCTCTTAAGTTAGCCCAGAGAGGCTATGTTCTTGAAAAGGGAGCAGTCACTTACCATGGACCCTGCGATGAAATGAGGGAAAGCGAAGAAGTCAAGAAAAAGTGCGGCATCTAGTTCTTTGTCTGACTATTGAAAAGCGTGGCTCTGGAATTCCTTTTTCATAATCCTTTTCCCGCCGAACCGTGGCATTGAAGCTTACTGAGATGTCAAATCATCAAGAGAACAAGGTTTTCTATGGTTGGATCATTGCATTTGTTTCCCTGGCTGTCACGACGACAGGTTTTGGAATCATGTATACCTTTGGAGTATTCTTCAAGCTCTGGTTAAGAGAATGGGATTGCTCCAGAGCGTTTCTATCCGGGGTGTTCTCTCTCTGTTTTCTCATTTATGGAATTTCCTCCTTTTTCATGGGGCGAATGACAGACCGTTACGGTCCTAGAAAGACTCTTGCCCTGGGGGGTCTCATTATGGGGACAGGGGCTCTTTTAACCTCTTTTGCCTCCGCGCCGTGGATTCTGTACCTCACTTTCGGCCTCATGATCGGTATCGGCGTAGGCACTTCCTATTCTCCAACAGCCTCTACGGTTTCGCGGTGGTTCGTCAAGAAAAAGGGAACAGCAGTAGGCATTGTGGTGGCGGGGCTGGGCTTGGGAACCCTTGGCTATTCGCCCCTTGCCAGGTTTCTGATTGGCATATGGAACTGGCGGTCCGCATTCGCCCTGTTTGGCTTCATGATCTGGGTCGTCTATTTGGTTGCTGCATATCTCATCAGAAGAAATCCTCAAGATCTAGGCCTTCAGCCTTACGGACAAGAGCCTCAGCGATCTATTCAAGAAGATGCCAAAGGCAGTCAGGATCACCAGTCATCGGTTTCCGCTCCGCAAGTAATATACACAAGGGAGGCCCTAGGAAAATCCTATTTTTGGATTCTATTCTTTGTCCATTGCCTGTGGGTGCTAGGCATGGCAATCCCAATGGTACACCTTGTCCCTTATGCAACGGATATCGGTGTTCCCCCTGGCACGGCGGCAGCCATGCTGGCTGTTCTGGGTGGAGTGAGCGTTCTGGGGCGATTGGTGCTAGGGGCAGTGGGGGAAAACTTTGGGACGAGAAATTCTCTGCGGATGATGCTCTTGGTTCAGGCCCTGGCGATGCTCTGGCTTGCAGCGAGCAAGGGGTCATGGATGCTTTGGATATTCAGTTTTCTTTTTGGGTTTTCTTATGGCGGTCTGGCTTCTATGTTTCCTCTTGTCACTTCAGAATATTTCGGCGTGTTTGCCATGGGTTCCATTTTTGGTTTAATCCTCCTAGGGGCTACATTAGGCGGAGTAGTCGGGCCATGGTTAGCCGGGTTCATTTTCGATTCAGCGGGCCAGTATTTTTATGGCTTTCTGGCAGGGATGTTTTCTATGGCGATGGGCCTCATCTTGACCCTGTATCTTCCATCAGGCACGAGCTTCAAGGAAACCGGATCTTGATTTGCTGATCAAAGATAATCATAGCCATTTGAGGGCTGGTTCTGATGAAGTCTGTGCTCGGGCTCAGAATGACAAGGAAGCGATTAATCGGAATATTGGTTGCGCAAGCCTTGAGAAGGCTGTCCAACTGGAAAATAGAAATCAGGCCCTATGCCTGGCGACTAATACGAACGTGTAAAGTCTTTTGTCATCGAGGCCCCCTCACCCCGCCCTCTCCCCCAATCTTGGTGGAGAGGGAAGGGTGAGGGGGAGCACCGAAATGTTAAAGGAATAAATGCGTTTGTATTAGTTCTATAGTCAATCCTTTCAAGGGCAAAATGAAGAAGAAAACAGAAACAAGAGAAGACTGATGCTGCGCTCCCCAATTCATCAACGGAGAGATTTAAGGGTTATTTCCGTGTCTTTTGAAACGGACCTTTTCAGGGTGCGCCCGGATATCCGCCAGGTAATATGCCCCTACACGGGGGAGCAGCTGCCGGCGCTGCTTTCCATCAAGCCTGATGTCGCCCTCATCCATGCCCTAGCAGCGGACGAACAGGGGAACGCCATTCCGGATCAGAGCGCCTAGAGGCTATTGAGCAGATCCTTGCTCGTGAGGAAACAAAAACATGAACGAAGAGAAAAGAACGATGCCTGATTTTGATGAGTTCCTAGGACTAACGTACGGCCAGATGATGGACAAGCTCGCAGCGGAAGCTCCCGACAAAGAGGCTTTGGTTTTTGAGGACCAGAGGATCAGTTATTCCCAGTTCAGGAATCGCATTCGCCAGGTGGGAATGGCGCTCAAAAGAATGGGTATGCGGACGGGTGACCGAGCCGGCGTGCTGGTACCAAATTGCCCAGAGTTTTTCTACATTCAGCTAGGCATCCTTTATATCGGTGGCGTATTTATAGCCCTATCCACCCGATATAGGAAGTTTGAGATTACCTACATGATGAAACATGCTGGGGCAAAGTTCCTATTTTGTGTTGATGGCTACAAAGGGGCTAACTTCATTGAGATCCTTGAGAAGGTGCGACCGGATCTCCCCGAAATGGAAAAAATCATCATCAAAGGGAATACTATTCCTGATTGGGCGACATCCTACGACGACTTCTTGCGTTTGGGACAAGAGATTGATGCAAGAGAGCTTGGCAAAGATCTGCCCAAAGCAAAGGACGTCTGTTCCATTCTCTATACATCGGGGAGCACGGGAACACCCAAAGGGGTCATGCATACTCACCACTCTCTGATATGGGATTCAACCCGAGTGTGCGAGCGGCTTCGTATCGGAAGCAAGGATGTGTTTTTGATGATGCTCCCATGTTCTCACATTTTTGCTTCGTTTGTGCTTTTCACGAATGCGGTGATGGGCAGATCGAAGATTGTGATCATGGAAACATTTGAGCCCTATGAAGCTTTAAGGCTACAAGAAACCGAGAAGGTCTCTGTCCTTTACGGCGTCCCCACGATGTTCACGCTTATGCTTACCCATCCCGACTTTGGGAAATTCGATCTTTCCTCCAATCGGACAGGATATATGTCCGGCGCCTCGTGCCCCGTGGAACTGGTGCGTGCGGTGATGCAGAAGATGCACTGCAATATTAGTGCTGCCTATGGGATGAGTGAAGCGTGCTGTATAACGATCACGAATTATGAAGATGACGAGTACGTTAAATCGGGGACCGCTGGACGGCCGATTCGCGGCCTTGAGTTAGGAATTGTGGATAACCATAGAAATCGAGTGGAAGTTGAGAAGGTCGGTGAAATCGCAATCAAGGGGGAAAATCTGTTTGTAGGATATTATAAGCAAGAGGGAGTCACCAAGGATTCGTTTGACTCCAGCGGTTTTTTTTACACAGGAGATCTGGGCAAGCTAGACAAAAATGGCCGGTTGATTGTAATAGGACGCAAGAAGGAGATGATTATTCGAGGGGGATTTAATGTCTATCCTGCAGAAGTGGAAGAGCAAATCGCACTCGTGGAAGGCGTCCAACACGTAGCTGTCGTCGGCGTTCCGGATCCAACACTTGGTGAGCGGGTTTGTGCCTGTGTGGTTCCGGTTCCGGGGTTCAAAATGAGGCCTGAGAAAATCACTCAGTTCTGTAAAGAGAATTTGGCCAATTACAAGGTACCCGACTTCGTCGAGATTATGGAAGCCTTCCCTATGACAACGACCGAAAAGATCCAGAGATTCAAGATAAAGGATAGGATGGTAGAAAAGTATGGCAGATAAAGGTGACATTTTTAGGCTATTGTTTGATCTTGAGGGCAAAGTGGGCATCGTGACGGGAGGAAGCTCTGGGATCGGCCTGTCCATGGCCAAGGCTCTCGCACAAACAGGAGTCAAGATTGCCATAGTCAACAGGACTGTTGGGGCTGGGGAAAAGGCAGCAGCAGAAATACGAGAACATGGGGGTATTGCGGCATCATTCCCTGCTGACGTGACAAAAAAGGATAATGTGGAAGCTGTGGTTGAGGCTATTGAGAACGAAATGGGAGCAGCGGATATCTTGGTCAATTGTGCGGGAATCAATATCCGCAAAAAGGCCCTCGAATTTGGCCTGAGTGAGTGGCAGTAGATTCTCGATACGAATGTGACCGGGACATTCCTGGCATGTCAGGCGGTAGGGCGAAGGATGATTGCCAGAGGTAAAGGGCGAATAGTTAACATCTCATCTGTTGCTTCGGTTATTGGATTAGAAGACCGTGCCCCTTACTGTGCGAGCAAGGGAGGGGTGAGCCAACTCACAAAAGTTCTGGCTATCGAGTGGGCACCGCATGGTGTAACGGTGAATGCGATTGGACCAGGCTACATGGATACGCCCCTGATTGCGAATCTTATGAAACAGCCGGGCTTCCAGGATAGGGTCAGAAGCCAGGTACCACTGGGCCATGTCGGCGAAACTGAGGATCTTCACGGCATACTCCTTGTGCTTTGCTCCAGGGCCGGGGCTTATATTACCGGGCAAACCATCTATATCGATGGAGGGTGGTCCGTCTGGTGAAAGGTGACTCGGCCCAGGGCCGCGCAGAGAAATGGATCCCGACAAAATGGGTTTCTGGTATTGTAGCGGCCATAGTACCTATTGGCAGACCGTCGGGACTCGCCTGCGGATAACAAGTCTATCCCCTGAGACCTGATACCTCAACAGTCTGAAAGGCTCATAGCAATATAAGTCCTAAAAGATATGACAGTCCTGACTTTTTCACATTGATTATTTCGATGTACAGCCTCGAAGTCGAACGTCATTAATTCTTTCGTTGACCCATATGATAAAAGGACAGAGGACATGGGACAAAGTGGAAAATACCCCAATCTGTTTAGTACAGGATACATAGGAACCGTTGCCGTTTCGAATCGTATCGTGATGGCCCCTATGGCGACAAATTATGCCAGTGAGACTGGAGGGGTAACGGATTCTCTTACCGATTATTATGAGGCCATGGCAAAAGGGGGAACCGGGTTGATCATTGTGGAAAACTGCTGTGTGGATTACCCTGGAGGAAAGGCAGGAGCCACGCAACTTCGTCTGGATGAAGATCGATTTATTCCAGGCATCAGTCGTCTCGTGGAAGTCGTCCACTATTATGGAGCCAAGATCGCGATCCAGATCAACCATGCCGGGCCATCGACCTCCTCACTGAAAACAGGGGAAAGTGGGCCAGTAGGCGCTTCGAATATCCCCTATGCCTCTTATCTTGCAACGCCGCGGGTGCTTCAGAGGGACGAAATTGAGCTGATCATTGAAAAATTTGCTCAAGCGGCACTTCGTGCAAAAAAGGCCAATTTCGATGCCATCGAACTGCATGGTGCTCACGCTTATCTCTTAGCTCATTTTATGTCTCCTTACAGCAATAAACGAAAAGATGAATATGGAGGAGATATTCACGGCCGTCTTCTGTTGCCAGTGAAGATCGTCCGAAGGATCAGAGACCTTTTAGGAGAAGATTATCCCATCATTTTTCGAATCAGCATCGATGAATTTCTCGACGGGGGGAGGGGAGTCGAGGAATCAAAGCGAGTGGTTGCTCTGCTCGCGGACGAAGGCGTTCATGCCTTTCATGCTACGGCAGGGACACATCCGGTGACGCATCCCTCAGGAACCCATTGCGTAGAACCTATGGCGTATGCTCAAGGATGGAGGGTTTATCTATCAGAAGAGGTAAAGAAAAGCGTCAGCGTCCCTGTTATCGCTGTGGGTGTCATTAGAGAGCCGCATTTTGCAGAAGAAATCCTTTCTCAGGGAAAAGCAGATTTTGTCGCTCTGGGTCGTGGACTGATTGCGGATCCAGATTGGGCGAATAAGGCGGCCAGCGGACAGGAGAAAGAAATTCGAAAGTGTATCTCCTGCAACGAAGGATGCATTAGGAGACGGGTTTTCATGGATCTTCCCATTCGCTGCACCGTAAACGCCGAAGTGGGGAAGTTGTCACGTTTTAGGCTGCAGCCGATCAAAGGAAACTCTAAGCGGATCTTGGTGGTAGGGGGCGGCCCGGGAGGAATGGAAGCGGCAAGAATTTTGAAAATGAGAGGCCATGATGTCACTCTTTGGGAAAAGAATAAAGTTCTGGGAGGGCAGTTACTCTCTGCTGGAGTTCCCGCTTTTAAGAAGAAGCTGAATTGGTTTTTGGAATATCTAATGCAGCAACTGTATGATCTGGCGATTCCCTGTGAGCTCGAGCAGATGGCTGCGCCTAAGAACGTCCTTGACTTCGAGCCGGATGAGTTGGTTCTAGCAACAGGAGCTATTCCGAGTTTTCCATCTATTCCGGGGATTCACGCCCCAAATGTCAAATTGATCGAGGAGGTGTTAGTGGAGGATTATTCGGGGAGTGGATCAAAGTTCATTGTTATGGGCGGCGGTGGCAAGGGTGCAGAAACGGCACTCTTCCTTTCCGAGAGGGGAGAAGATGTGAGCATCGTTGAGATGTTAGGAGAGGTGGCGGGAGATCTGGATCCCATATCGCGGAAGGATCTTTTGAGTCGATTAAGATCACGCGGTGTCAGAATGCACACAGAGGCAGAGATTATTTTGTGTGAAGAGCAAGGAGTTCGGGTGACGATTGGAGGAGGAAAAGAGGCATTTATTCCAGGAGACAATTTGATCATGGCTTTAGGCTACCGGCCTCAGAATCAATTGGAAAGCCGTTTGAAAGGAATACTTCCAAGAATATACACAATCGGCGACTGCTTTAAACCAAGAAAGGTCATCGATGCAGTCTCAGAGGCTTATATCATAGCCGCTCAGATTTAAAGAGGGGCAGGTTAAACCAGATCTCTTCTGGGCCACAGGGTTTTATTCGTTTTTATATCCACAATACCCAGGTAATTGATTCTTACCTCAGGCAGAAAGTCATTGGGAAGGAAAACCAGGCTGTAGAGGGGATCATGATAAGGATATCCCCTTGCAGCAAGGTACGCTTTCAGCTCTTTTTCTTTTTCTGCCAGTTGTTTCAGGGGGGCAACTGACATGATCCCTCCAAGCGGAAGAGGAAGTTCGTAGGAAATTTTTCCCCTTTCGAAGGCGACAATGCCTCCTTTCAACTCCAGCACTCTGTTGACAGCGGCGCTCATGGCCTCCGCATTACTTCCGATCACAAGGATCTGGGCAGCTGTGTTATAAGAGGAAGCAAGCCCTTCTACCCCCCTTCCAAAACCTCCGAGCAGCCCGTTCGTCACCCACTCCCCATCGTTATCCATGAGAGCCACAAGAACGATGTCCT
>JAHECH010000291.1 GCA_024641835.1 Deltaproteobacteria bacterium | reverse complement strand
CCCTCTGATCGAAAGAAGGGCTGCCTTGGTTTTGTCGCGCAGTTTCAGAGCACCCTCCTTCCTTTCCCACAGGTAAACCGAATGAGCAGTTGTTCCCAATAACTTTGCGAAATCGGACTGGGTAACACGCAATCTGCTCCGGAGGCTGCGAATGCCTCTGGATGTTAAACGGGCTTTGCTGGTTTCTTCAGGAAGCGTCTGAGGGTATTCTGCCTGGTATTCTTTCATCGTCGCTACCAGACGCTTGTTGTCCTTCTCAAGCAACACGATTCTTCTCTTCAGATCCGACACGATTTTCTTCAGCCCCTTGTGCGACTTTCCAATCACGCCAACAGCGCTTTTGGATTCCTTCCGGCTTAACCTGGAAATCTCGGCTTTCAGAACTTTCGCAATGTTCGACATGATATGCTCTCCTTTCATTCCCATGTTCTGAGGTATACTTCAACAGAGCTAAAAGGTCTTGTTGTACTTCACCATCGCCCTGGGGCTCATCACATGAGCCCAATATGCTCGCTTCAATGGAATCTACTGGGGTAGTGTTTTCCCGACTTCATAAGCAATAGAATTCAGGAAACAAATACCATGTGATTTTAGAAAAATCAACCCAATTCAACGCTTGCATCTTCAAAGGAGCTGGGCTCACCCCGGATGGATTGATGAAGACAATATGAGGGACGATCCAGATTATCAGCCTGAAATCGTACATGTAACGTACATGTAATGTGCAAAAATTCGTTGACGCACAATTTGATCGCTCCGATACTTTTTACATTACCTGCACGATAAAAGCAAGTTTTTATCCCATCGTTGACGGCACTTCCTAGATCATGACCGTACGGTATCCCCGCAAATGAAAAGCCAGGACCAGGCTGATACATTAAAGAGTCAATAAAAAGCCATATGAACCGGTGAAGAGCAAGGCGAAATTAGCCAAGGGATGACAAAAATGAACACTAAAGGGATAAAATATATTCTGAATTGTGAAGAGGAGGCTTGTAATGAAGAACGTAAGAATAATGTTTGTTCTTGGTTTACGTGAAAAAGCCAGAATGCCCCGCTCGGAAGAGCGGGGATGAATGGCCAAGGGCCTTCGCGTTGGATAGTCAGCAAGTGAGTGTGGCTTTTTCTATAGAAGAAGCCCCATGCTGAAGCACGGGGCTTCTTCACTTTATTTTTGTAAAGCCAGATAATCGCACTGAGGTTGGGGTTCTTGACGGAAGGCTAGAATTCAGTGGTTTACACGGGGAGGAGTGTTGAAAGCGGGCTAAGCATGCAAAGGACTTCAACGTGGTTGCCCAGCGAGCAGATCCGCTGCACGCAACAACTGTTCGTCGCGGCTGGTTCGCAATTGGTCCATCGTCATCCCCTGTTCCTCTTCGGGAAAGAGGGGAGAGACCCCTGACGCCAGGGACACGGCAAGGTTAGGGGTAATGCCTTTGTGCCAGATCGTGTTCCCGCCAGGCGTAAGCCACTCCTCAACGGCCAGCAGTAGCGCTGAACCGTCGCTCAAATGAAACTGTTCAAGCACCGTACCTGTGCCGAAGGTCTTCTCGCCTATGAGGACTGCCCTGTCCGCATCCTGTAAAGCTCCTGCGACGATCTCCGCGGCGCTCGCTGTCCCTGCATTCACCAATACCACAAGAGGCGTTTCTGTAGCTATGCCTCCAGGCTGGGCCGGTATCGGTGATACCTCTCCTTTGGCATTCTTTTCGAGCAGCACATTGCCCCTTTTGAGAAACTGGCTGGCACTGCCTACAGCCTCGTCCAGCAAACCGCCCGGATCGTTGCGCAGGTCCAAAATGATCCCTTTCACCTCTTTGTCCTGGATCTCCTTCAAAGCCTTTCGCAGGTCCTGGGTCACCCCCGCGCTGAAACCTGCAATACGGACGTGTGTGACGCCGGTCGCGGGAAGATGATGCCAGGTCACGTTGTTTACGGTGATGGATGCTCGCACTAAAGTGACGTTTCTCGTGCTGCCGGTGGTTGGATCCATCATGGTCAGGGTGACAGGGGTGCCAACCGGTCCTGAAATGCGTTTGACCACCTGGAGCAAAGAGAGCCCTGCGATGTCCTGTCCGTCCACGTCCACGATGATCTCACTGGGTCGCAAGCCGGCTTTTTGGGCGGGGGAACCGTCCATGGGCGCAACGATGACGACGTGCCCTCCCTTCATCTTTATTTCGGCGCCGATACCTTTGTATCGGCCTTTTGTGTATTCCTGTTCCTCTTTGATCATTTGGGGCGTCATAAAGGTACTGTGACCGGTATCTCCCAAAGCATCCACCATCCCGCTGATAGCGCCATAGGTGAGAGGCTGAGGTTTCAGAGCAGATCGGTCCACGTAAACTTGCTGGATGGTGTTCCACGCCTCCGCCATCAGCTGGAAATCGGATTTTGCATCAGCGGGTATCTCCTTTGAAGGAGTGAATCTGGTCAGGCCCTGGTGGCTCAGAGATAAAATCACGAGCAGTCCCGCCCCGATGGCCGAGACCCAAAAGAGCCGTCTCTTTCCTTTCACTTTTCGCGATTCCATGGGTCCGTCCGATGCTTTTTTTGAAGCCGGAGTATAGCGGATTTCGTCTTGTGCGTCAATCCGAAGGGCGCCTCATGATGTAGTACTCGCCTCTTTGGGCCTGGAATGGATCTCCCTTCTATAGATTGACTCTGGTCCCACTCTTCTCTATATTCCTCTGGGAAAACAATTCAAGCGGCATCGGAAAAAAAGGAGGCGCGTTTATGAGTCTGCTTATTGATTTTTCGATTTTTCCCATGGACAAGGGAGAAAGCGTCAGCGGTTATGTGTCAAAGGCCCTGAAAATTATCCAACAAAGCGGATTGCCCTATAAGCTTGGCCCCATGGGCACAACGATCGAGGGTGAATGGGAATCGATCATGGCTGTGGTTAAAGCATGCTTCGATGAGATCACCAAGGATAGCCACAGAGTCTATTTTACCCTTAAAGCAGACTACAGAAGAGGTTCATCCGGACGGTTGGAAAGCAAGGTGAGATCAGTGGAAACCAAGCTGTGAATGCCCTAAGCCATGAAGATAAGACTACCTCACCAGTAACTGAACCCCTTACAGCGTGCCCGCTACACATGAATATATCATGCCCAGTGGATCGCGCCGCAGAAGCAGCGCTCGCATATTTGTTTGGGAGAGACATCACAAAATTGGCTTGCAAATGATCTCATGAATCCGGAGTGAAGTTAATCTGGTGCTCGGTGCGGCTGTGGCCACAACTGCGGTATCCGAGCCGGAGGCCGTGCCGGCCACGGCTATCACCTTTTCTCCTGCTTCGATACATCCTCCATCACAAGCCATCATCAGTATTTCGATGCACACCTTGGTTCCGTGTCCGAAAACCCGAAGAAGATTCGCCATGACTTGAGGTATATTGGTGCCGTATAACTCAGTTGTATGAAATAGCATCGTTGCAAAATGCACCAGATGCCCTTTTTCTCGAAGCTCGTCGACCAATGCTTTGGGAAATGGGTTTTCCTTTTCTTTAAAACCGAATTGCCAAGGAACCACGACTAACGCAATGCCTTCCCCTTCGACGGCCTTTGAGAACGACTTTGCAGCGTTTCCCCTGGTTGATGCAACAACAATCTTTTTGATATTCCTTGACTTCGCCCTTTCAAGAACCGATTGAATAACTTCGTCGGTATTGTCTTTGCCCGGCTTGTCAAAATAAACGATCTTCTCTTCCATTTTTCACGTACCTCCGAATCTTTTATCTTATAAAATCTCTTAATCTTGTCCCTCAGCAACGCCGAGGATTTGAACGTGACCACTCTGCGCGGCTCCACGGTTAAGCGCTCCCCGGTCTTGGGGTTCCTTCCTTGTCGGGCGGCTTTTCCCCTCACGCTAAATTTACCAAACCCGCTGATAAGAACATCCTCACCGTTTGGCAGGGTCGTCTTGACGGTTTCCAGGATGGATTCAAGGATGCGAGAGGATTCGAATTTGGAAACGCCAAGCTTGTTTTCGATGGAAAGCCTGATGTGTTCCTTGGTGAGAGTCATAGACCGTAACTCCTGAAAGAGGAAAGGTTTGTTTGGAGGAAGCCTTTTCCGTTTTCTGGTGTCAACAAGGTTTATCATTGGAGGTCTTGTTTGTCCAAAGTTTTAGGTGCTTCGGAAAGGAATTCTGAGGCCACCCCATCTCTGAAAACGGTGGCAGTTGAACCCTCGGAACATCCAGGGATAAAGATAACCTCGCGAATTCGGGACAGGAAGCAAGGGCTTTTTGACAAAAACAGCCTAATTCGATAAAATTAAAATAGTTTCTTGCCCCAACAAACAATTAGCTCACATCTCCGATCAGGAATTATTCTGCAGCAGCACCTCTTGGATTCTTCGCTAGGGACACTCACTGGGCCATCTTTGGAGCCTTCTTTTTTCAAGCGATGGAAGGATTGGAGGCTTTTTCATGAAATTAGCAAGGTTCGAAAGGAAAGGGTTTTTTGCTCTTCTATTCATATTCCTTATGTCCCCATCGCTAGCTGGTGCAGATGCTATCGTTCTAAAAAACGGACACAGAATTGAAGCACAAAGGGTTTGGGAGGAAGATGGCGAAATCAAGTGTGATCAGTATGGGGGTGTAGTCGGCTTTCCAAAAGGAGAGGTCTTACGCATTGAGCGGCAACAGAGTGATGAGGAGCTAGATGGAGTCCAAAAGAAGGCGCTTTCTACCGGGAATGAAAAAGCGATTCTCTCCGAGGTGCGCCGGCTTTATCTTGAGCTCATGAGTTTCAAGGATAATTCACTGTTCCATAAAGTGGGCTTTGATCCTGAGAATAAGTACTCCAACTGGCTGGATAGAGTAGGCAAACTCAAGGAAGATCCCCGTTCCGAGGGTCTGCTCAAGAAAGGCATTTCCGTCGAAGATCTCCTGAATCTGGGCCTTGAGTATTTCAAAAGCGGCGGAAAGGAAACCTCATTCTCAAGATTTGTGAACCAGGAATTTCGTAAAGCCTTTGACCTCTGACAGAAGAGCCCGGTGTTTCGTTTTCAGGCCCAAGGCAAAGCAACAAGACTTCACAAAATTTATATACCACGTGCGGGGAAAGCTTCCAAGATCGAACGACAATATCGCCTGAAGAAAGAGGGGGAAGTTCGTGAAATGGTGAAATTCTATCTCGTTGTGTTACAAGGGGCGAGTGCCACAGGAGGAGAGGGAAGGGCGCGGTCTTTTGGGCCTGCTCTTTGGTTTCATCACCTATCAGACCTATGAGCTGACCGACTCCACTTTGGCTTTTATGAATAAAGGGATCGTCGTTTCTTTTGCTGCCGTCCTGCAATCCCGCCGATTAATAGCCCGCATAGAAGCACAAGCGCTCCACTCAAAAACCACCTGTTTTCTTGGGATGATCTTAGATTTTTATTTTCCTCAGTTACCTTGCTTAACTCGCTCTTGGCTACTCTCAAATCCTTTTCAGAGGCTTCGTACAGGGTTTTCAGCGTCAGATAGCCTTCAGCTCCTTTCTTGAGCTCCTGATGCTCCTTAGTCAAAGCATCAAGTTCCTCAGTTTTTCGCTTGAGTTCTGTCGCAAAACCCTGACGTTGTTGAGACTCACCGGCAAGCCCGTTCTCAAGTCGATTTAGCTTAGCACTCAGACTTGCTACTTGTTCTTTTAGTCTCCCGGCTTGAACTTCCCATGGAAGGCGTGTCACCAGATACCGGCTGATTGCCCAACCCTCCTTGCCATCGTCTAGTACCTTGACTTGACTCCATTCCCCCTGTGTATCCAGCACGTCGACCGGGCGACCGGAAGAAAGCATAGCAACGATTTTATTCTCGGTGCTAGGGCCTGTGCGGAGGGTGATTTCGAAGGAGTCTGTAACATATGCTTGAGCCGCCCAGCTCTGCTGTGCTATGCCGAAAACTCCTAAAATCACCAAAGACATCATCGACAGTGTCTTCATTCTTCGCCCTCCATTGATTGCGGGAAAAAGCATGAACAATAGCGCCAACAATTGAAACTCCAAGTGGAGCAAAGATAAGATTTGCTCCCAGGTTCTCACCTGGAACCTGAACGAAATCACATTTCGAATTGTGAATTATTGTGTAATATATCATCTCGTG
>JAHECH010000290.1 GCA_024641835.1 Deltaproteobacteria bacterium | reverse complement strand
CTCGCGAGTTTGGCGTAAAACTCCCTCGCTTCCTTCTCCTCCCTGGGAGCGTTCGCCAGCTCATTCTTCGTGAAAGAAAGGATCACCCCCTGGCAGCATTCTTCAACCATGAAAATGAGCTCATCCAGGCCCTCTTCATTGCCAATGAGACCCTTGATGATTTTGACCATGCCTGGTCCAATGCGGACACCCAGAGCTTTCCCAAGGAGCTCAAAAGCTGCAGGATGAACCATCTCCTCACCCCGCCGCACCTCTCCTGTGATCCCTGTGATTTCGAGATCCGGAATTTTCACCGTCACTTCCACGAGAGCATCTGTGAGCGTATCTTGAAGCCGGCAGGAGGATCTCACGGTCCTCTCATCGATTTGCTCCACACTCGTGCATCGGTTTCTCGTGAAAAAGAGTACATTGGCCATAGGCCCGCCTCGTCCAATCCTCTCTACATGTTAGGTATGCAAACCATGAGATTCTTCGCCATCTGAACCTACGAATCGGGCAAGAGTTGTTCACTACCCATCCTTGTATCGTTTTCGGTAACGAAATTCAACCCCATGATTCCACTATTTTTTTGACGAAAAAGATACCCCTGAATCTCTTGCCCACCACCTTTCACTCCGCTTGCTCTCTCTCACGATGAATCCCTTGACATCCAGGGGCGACTGGGAAATAGTCCCAGCCATGAGCTTCATTGCTGACCTTCATATCCATTCTCATTTCTCCCGGGCGACATCGCAGGATCTCGTACCCGAAGACCTTTCCCTCTGGGCCCAGAAAAAAGGAGTTGCGATGATCGGCACCGGTGATTTCACCCATCCCGGCTGGGTCGAGGAACTGAGAGAAAAGCTGGTTGAAGCAGAAAACGGCCTGTACAGGCTTAGGCCGGATCTGGAAAAGGCTGTTGATAAAGAGGTCCCCGCATCCTGCAAGGCTCCTACAAGATTTGTGCTCTCAGGAGAAATCAGTTGCATCTATAAGCGCGGCGACAGGACAAGAAAAATTCACAACCTTGTTCTCCTCCCCGATTTCAAGGCAGCGCAAAAGCTCAATGAGCGTCTTCAGCGCATAGGAAACATCACCTCCGACGGAAGGCCCATCTTGGGGTTGGACTCCAGGGATCTCCTCGAAATCGTGCTGGAAGTGAGCGACAGGGCTTTCTTCATCCCTGCCCACATCTGGACGCCCTGGTTTTCTCTGTTTGGTTCCAAATCAGGCTTTGACTCCATCGAAGAATGCTTCGGAGACCTCACCCCTCATATTCATGCCCTCGAAACAGGGCTCTCTTCCGATCCTCCCATGAATCGCCTACTCTCCACTCTCGACAATTATCTCCTGGTTTCGAACTCTGACGCGCACTCTGCACCGAGACTCGGAAGGGAAGCCAATATCTTTGAAGTCCCCTTCGACTATGATCTCGTGGTTCGAGCGATGACACAAAAGACGGGCTTCGAAGGCACTGTCGAGTTTTTTCCCGAAGAAGGGAAATATCATCTTGATGGCCACCGCAAATGCCAGATCAGCCTTCATCCATCGGAGACAAAACAGCACAAGGGGATATGCCCGACCTGCGGTAAACCTCTGACAGTGGGAGTTTTGAGCCGCGTCTTTGAGCTCTCGGATCGGGACGAGCCAAAGCTCTCCAAAGAATTCTTCAGCCTGATTCCTTTGACGGAAATTCTCTCTGAGATCTTTGACTGCGGCCCTTCAGCCAAAAGAGTGCTTTCCTTTTACGAAGATGTTCTGGCTGCTCTGGGTCCGGAGCTGGACATTCTGATGCATGCTCCGCTTCGGGCCATCGAAGAAGGAGGCGGTCCGCTCCTCCGGGAAGCGATCGATCGAATGCGACAGAATCGCGTCATCCGTCAGGAGGGATATGACGGCGAATACGGCGTGATTCGTCTTTTCGAAGAAGCGGAGAAAAATACTCTGCGCGGCCAGACAGCCCTCTTCCCTCTGTCAAAGAAGCCAAGTCCTAAAAAAGAAAAACCCGCCTTTCAGAAGAACTCGCCCACGGGGGCCACAAAGGAAGCCTCCCGTCCTCTGAGCGATTCTTCCCATTCCATTCTTGGTCCTCTCAACGATGCGCAAAAGGAAGCGGTATTGCACGACGGAGGGCATCTGCTCATCGTGGCGGGCCCCGGCACCGGCAAAACCACGACCCTCACCCACAGAATGGCATACCAGATCGAGTCAGGACAGGCAGCGCCTCATCAGATCCTTGCTCTTACCTTCACCAACAAAGCCGCCAGAGAAATGAAGCAAAGGATTTCCTCTCTCCTCTCCGAAGATCTTTCAGCCAGGGTATGGATCTCCACGTTCCATGCTTTTTGTCTCGACGTTCTCAGAAATGAGGGGGAAAGAGCCAGCCTTCCGCCTCATTTCATCCTTTGTTCTGAGACGGATGCATCCATGTTAGCGGAGCAAGTTCTTTCGGAGGCTGGACCCGGCAAGGGCACAGGTCAGGGATTCCTGAGAAAGCTGCCGCAGCTCAAAATGGCTTCTGTTCCTGGCGGGAATGACGCTCCGTCTTTCAGAGAGTTCTTTCCTCTCTACCAGGAGTACCAGAAACGTCTGCGTCAACTGGGTATGCTTGACCTCGATGATCTGGAGGTAGAGACCCTGAGGCTGTTTCAATCCCACCCTGAGGTCACTGCCCAATATGGAAGTCGCTTCCCTTGCATCTTTGTAGATGAATATCAAGACACGAACCCTCTTCAGGTGGAAATCCTCAAGTCTCTTGTCTATCAGAGAACGAATTTACAAGGCACCTTGATCTGTGAGCCTTGTCCCGTACGTCTTTGCGCCATTGGCGATCCGGATCAGGCGATCTATGGTTTCAGAGGTGCAGACGTAAAAAGCTTTTATCGTTTCGAAGCGGATTTCCCTGGAGCAAGAAAGATCATTCTTTCCAGGAACTACCGATCAACACAGACCGTCCTCGACGGGGCTGCTGCGCTTTTGAAAAAGGAAGAGCCTCTCCAGAGCTCAGGTCAGCGGGGAGATAAGATTCACGTTGCTCCCTGCCGAACCGACGGAGAGGAAGCCGAGATGATCATTGAGCACATAGAAAAACTGATTGGCGGCACATCCTATTTCTCTGTGGATAGCGGCAGGGTTCATTCTCACGAAGATGGAGAGAATCTATGTTTCGGCGATTTAGCTGTGCTATTCCGCTTGAACTCTCAGGGTGACGCTCTTGAAGAGGCGTTTACCAGGGCAGGGGTTCCTTTTGTTCGCTCCGGGGAAAAACCTTTAATCCAGCGCTACCCGGTGAATGTGGTTTGGCGCTTTTTGCAATCCTCACGCTACCCTGACCACCCTCATTACTACAGCACCTATCTCTCCCTGCTGCGCAAACACAATCTTTCGTCTCCCTTATCCCCCGCTTCCTCTCCCTTCACAGGGGAGGTTTCCCCGCCAGACTTATGGCGGGTGAACCCGCCTGAGGCGGGCAAGGGTGGGAGTGAACGAAAGGTTACGGATCTGATCGATCAGGCTGTCAGCTCCCACGGGTTCGATAAGCTCGACGACGAAGGTACGGGTGCCCTACGCGGGCTGCGAGAGGTGGCGAAAAACTTCGAGGACGATCTCCCCTCTTTCCTGGATGCTCTCTCTCTTGAGCGCGCCATAGATCATGCGGGCCTTTTGGGTGATCGGGTCGCCCTCATGTCTCTCCATGCAGCAAAAGGTCTTGAGTGGCCGGTGGTATTCATTACCGGATGCGAGGATCGGCTCCTGCCCTGCACACTTTTCGGAGATCACGATGATGAAGAGGAAAAGAGGCTCCTTTATGTCGGCATGACCCGCGCCCGTTCACGACTGATTCTCTCAAGTGCAAGCCGCCGCACCCTCAACGGTCGAGTTCTTGAGATGAAGCCATCCCCGTTCCTCTCTCTCATTCCCAAACAACTCTGCCAGGCTCTCGACCGCGGAACATGGAAACCCAAAAAGGCTCACAAGCAACTCGATCTTTTTTGAGCCACGGCCCTGCCTGCGCCGAGGCTTCGGCAGGCAGGCCCACACAGACATTTCGCCGAAGCCTGCGTTTAACCCAAAAGGCCTCTATTCTCACCTTCATCCGTATCCCATTGAGCGCTTTTCAAGTGAGCAAAAAGCGGGACGCTTCAAGAAAAGCCTCAGATACAAGGCGCGCAAGTCTTTTGGAGTGAGGCGTACATAGAAGTACGCCGCAACGACAAAAGACGCGGCGCAACGCCGTAGATGAGGCTTTTGTTGAAGCGTCAATGTTTAAAGGCGCGCTGGCCGCTAAAGACCATGGTCACCTGGGGATCGGCTTCGTTACACGCTTCAATAGCTTCGAAGTCCCTCACGGAGCCTCCCGGCTGAACAACGGCCCGGATCCCTTCCTTGATGCCCACGTCCACGCCGTCCCTGAAAGGAAAGAAGGCATCTGAGACCATCGTCGAACCGATCAGGCCGCCCTTCGCTTTTTTGGTCTCTTTGTCGATTTCTTCCAGTATCTCTTTGGCCTTCTCGCCAGCCTTGATCTTCAGCTCCATCTCTTTGTAAGAGAGCTTGTACCGATCGAAGCAAAGCCAGTCTGCGAACTTCGTATAAGCCTTGTAAACCGCGATTTCGGCAACCCCGACCCTGTCCTGCTCTCCTGTACCGATCCCTATGGTTACTTCGTCCTTGACATAGATCACGGAGTTGGAGCTGACCCCTTGCTCCACCTGCCAGCCGAAGAGCATGTCGGCGTATTCCTGTACCGTCGGTTTTCTTGCGATCGTGTAGGTCTTTCCTTTGTATTCTGATGAAGCAAGAGTGAAGTCCTTCGCTGTTTTGATTCGATTTAATGGAGATTGCTGAACGATCATTCCCCCATCGATGAGACTCTTGAAATCAACAAATCGAGCACTGGCATATGAGGCAAGCCGATCAATCTTGCTGATGCGGATGATCCGCAAATTGCCTCTTTTGGCGAGAATGGGAACCGTACCCTCTTCGAAATCTGTAGCCGCGACGACTTCCAGGTAGTTCTCTGAAACCATTTCGGCCGTGGTGCGATCCACGGGCTTGTTAAAGACGACCGCTCCGCCGAAGGCGGCGATCCGGTCAGCTCTGTTCGCCTTGTGATAGGCATCAGACAGGCTTTTCCCATAGGCCGCGCCGCAGGGATTGTTGTGTTTCATGATGACGGCTAAAGGCTTCTCCATCAGGAATTTCATGATGTTGAGGGCGTTATCCACATCCGTGAGGTTGATCTTGCCAGGATGCTTTCCCTCCTGGACCATGTCCGCTTCGCTGATTGCAGAAACCAAGCCTCTTCCCGCTTCAATGAACCGGCACTGTCCCAGAACCAGGTTGCCGTTCACGAGTTCGTAAAGAGCCGCCTCCTGCCCGGGGTTTTCTCCGTAGCGTAATCCTTTCTCGATCAGCTGCCCTGACTTCTCGTCGGGAAGTTTCCATGCCCTCTTCCTGTAAATGAGCATCTGGTCCCCGAAGGATATGGTCATCTGAGGGGGAAAGTGATCATCCATCATTGTCCGATACATCTTTCGTAGGTTGTCATTCATGCTCTTGCTCCATTTAATTTCGGACTGTTCCGCCATGTTGCCCGTTGTCATTAAGCGGCTGTTATTCGTGGGTGGTTGGTCGTGGGTTGTCAGTGTCGGGTTGAAGTCTCGACTCTCTTATTGTTCCGGTCGATCTTGTCCCTATAGGATTTATGTACGCACTCAACTTGGGAGTGAGTTCATCAACCAATCCCTGGAATGCACTGGCCTGTGCAGCAGATAAAAGCCCCCTCTTACTGGCTCCTCTGAGCCAATGTTTCACTTCAAAAAGAGAGCCCCTTGCTATTTTCGCATAACGACGATTTTCAGCAGGACTTCCGCGACCTAATCCTTATCAAATGGAAAATGCTGCCACCCGGCATTCACCGCCCACTACCCACCACCCACTACTTACAACCCACAACTAACGATTCTTATGTTTTTCTACGTAAGCGTATGC
This sequence comes from Deltaproteobacteria bacterium, assembly GCA_024641835.1. Taxonomy (GTDB): domain Bacteria; phylum Desulfobacterota; class DSM-4660; order Desulfatiglandales; family HGW-15; genus JAHECH01. The sequence goes on along the minus strand of JAHECH010000290.1, from coordinate 132 downwards.
GTTGTGGTTGTGGATGGACTCAAAATTCTCCGCTTCCACGGCAAACCACGTGATATTCGCGTCCGTGTTCAATTTGATGGCAATCTCCCTGACGATGTCCTCCACGAACATGGGATTGTTGTATGCCCTCTC
>JAHECH010000289.1 GCA_024641835.1 Deltaproteobacteria bacterium | reverse complement strand
CCACGGTGCGGGTGTTCCTGTTCTCGAGGATATTCTCAACCTTGCTCCCGTTCATGAATATTCTTGGCTTCAATTTCTTCAGGCTATCCTCAAATTGTTCGGGCGTCATCAGGGCCATAGCGCAACATCCTCCAAAGATGAATTTCGGTGCTAGAATACTCCAGGGTTCATCGTATGCTGTCAAGCTTTTTCTGAAAAGGACCGAGTGAAGAGGGAGAGGACTCAGGAGAGAGCCAGGTTTAGGACTTTGTATCCCCTTTCGGACAGGAAGCCCACAATCTGATCAGGAAGCTTCAGACGGCTGGCAAAGATGTTCTGGCCGTGGTCATCCTGAAAGACAATTCCCGGAATCGTCATCTCGATATTCCTTGTCTCTCCTCTGCTCGCTGCCATGAAAGGATGGGGGTTGGAGTCGAATTGAACCCCTATGAACTCGAGGACCCTGGATACGGCAAGGGAAGGATCTTTTTCATCATGAAGGGAGAGGACAGGAATGCCCTGGTCCCGGAGAAGGGAGAGGGTCTCTTCTCCCAGGCCTGAGCAGTCAATAATCGCCTCCTTACCCCCGATATAGAGGAAGAAGTCGGCCGTGACGAGCATGCTAAACTGCGTCTTCTGGCTCTGGTAGACCGGGACTTCGACATTTCTCGAAAAGGCCTGGCCTCTCAGGTTCAGGACCATCTCAGCGAGTCCAGGGATGTCATGGCCGGCGTTCAGGGTCTCCGCATTTGCCAGCGACACAGGCTTGGAGTGCTCGGAGGGCGGGTACTCAATCACTTTGAGATCCATGCCTTCGAGGAAGCTCCTTATCTCCGGAGACATCCTCGCTGTTCCCTTATCCGTAAGGGTGATGAGGATCATGGGGCCAAGGCCTTTATCAGGCGGGGGCAAGGGCTGAATGATCCAGTCTGCCGTCATACGTATCCGGATATCCCCCACCAGATCGAGCGGTTCTCCTTGCTTGTAAACCCGATAATATCCGCATACCGGAAAGATCTTGTCCAGGGCCTTCTTCAGATCATCTTCTTTGTTGAGGTGAACGACTCTGTAGTTATCCCAGTTGGAAGTGATCACCTGCGCCATCCTTTCAGGCAGCTGGTCGTGCAGATCCACGATCACCCGGTTCCCGTTGGAAAGATTGAGGACAGGAAAAGAATCAGCTTTCAGGTTGATCTGCCCTCCCGACTTGAGAGGAATGAAATGCTCGCCCGTGTTCAGCCACTCTTCACCGATGAGAGAGAAGATTTCCGTGAGTTGCCGGCTGATGTTGGCCACCTGAACGGCCGGTTTCTTCTCTGCTGGTGTTGCAGGAGGCTTCTCATGCTCGATCGGTGCATGCACCATATAGGAAGAAAAGACAGGGAGTTTTACGATCTGACCTGGGTAGATGCGGTTCAAATCTTCAATGGCCGGGTTGACCCTCTTGAGCATCTGGAGGTACTGCTCGGAGATATCCTGTTCGGAAACGTGAAAGTGCTCTCTGACCACCCGGATGAGGGCATCTCCCGATCTAACGGTGTAATTTTCCAGATCCAGATCTTTAAGGGCCTCGAGAGGCAAGGTAGTTTCGGGCCCTGCCTGGGCGAGGACGGGGAGTCCTTTAAGAGGCGTAAGCGTCAGGGGGATCACGACTCTTTGCCCTGGATAAATGAGATCGAGGTTTGTCAACGAGGGGTTGAGCCGTTTGAGCACAGCAATCAACTCGAGGAGGTCCCTCTTTTGAAGCATCTCCCTCTCACGGAAAAGCTGCCAAAGATGATCCCCTTTCTTCACCGTGTAATTTTCAGCCAGGACCTTCCGGTTATCAACCTCTCTCACTTCCTTGTTCTGATGTTTGTCAACTTCTGCTGTTTGCACCAGGGAAATGGAGTAAGTCTCCTCACCCGTTTGGGCAAAAGCCTGGCCGAATGCAAAGAGAACGACCAACAAAGGCGCAATGGCATAGGGAATTGTGGCTTTAAATCGAGATATCAACTTTCTCCCCATTTAGCTAATAAATCAATTTATCTTACCTAGTTTGTCTAATTTGTCAATATTTTTTCGGCTATGGTTTGACTTCCTACTACATATTGACGATATCACGAAAATCTTATACAGGATATGGTATTTGCTCTTTACAAATAAAATAGGATCTGGTAAACATTAAAAAATTCGTCGTTCTTCATCCGGGAGAGAGAAGAGCCCATGAAAATCAAGAAAGTCTCCATCATTGGCTTCAAGTCTTTTTTGGACAGGCTAGAGATTTCATTTCCCGTTGGGCTGAGCGCCATCGTTGGCCCCAACGGGTGCGGAAAAAGCAACATTGTGGATGCCATCCGCTGGGCCATGGGGGAGCAGAGCGCCAAAGCCCTGAGGGGTCGGCAAATGGAGGATATCATTTTCAACGGATCTGAGCAGACCAAGCCCCTTGGGATGGCGGAGGTGAGCATTCTTCTTGAAAACGGGGACGGATCATTGCCGGTGCAATTTGCTCACGAAAGCGAAGTGGCCATTACCAGAAGATTGTATCGTTCGGGCGAAAGCGAATACCTCATCAACAATGTTCCCTGCCGGCTTAAGGACATTCAGGAGATGTTCATGGATACGGGCCTGGGGAACAGGGCCTATTCCATCATAGGGCAGGGGAAGATCGGGTTGATTGTTGAGCAGAAGCCTGAGGAGACGCGGGCGATGATCGAAGAGGCGGCGGGCATCACCAAGTACAAAAGGAAACTGGAGGAGTCCGAGAGGAAAATCGAGTTGGCCCAGGCGAACCTGCAGCGCGTAGAAGACATCCTGGGAGAAGTGGAAAGGCAGATCCGCTCCCTTAAGAGACAGGCTGCAAAAGCGAGGCGTTACAAGGCAGTCGGCGAGCAGATCCAGCGTCTGGAACTGATCCTAAATGCGCACGCGTACCAGGAGCTCAAAGAGGAATCGGGCAGGAAGATGAAATCCACAGAGGACCTGGTGCAAGAGGAAATTACGCGGTCGGCAAATTTCTCGTCGATTCAGGCCAGGGTCGGGACGATGAATCTGGAACTGGAAGCGAAAGACCAGGAGATCGCGGGACTGAGACAAAGCTATCTGCTGTCCAAAGAAAAGGTGAACAAGAAAGAATCCATGCTCGAATCCGTTGCCGCTGAGAGGAGAATGCAGGTGGAGATGGAAAATCGGCTCCGGAAAGAGAGAGAAGATCTGGGACGCCGGCTCCGGGAGCTGGAGCAGGAAAAGAGGATTCTTCTGGACAAGATAGGCGCCATCAAGCAGACGGCCATGGCTCTGGAAGACGAGACCTCCATGGCCGAAGCAAGGGCAAAGAACCGGCAAGAATTCTTGAAGCAGGTGAAGGAAGCTTATGAAGAGGCAAGGACAAAAGTCAACTCGGGAATGTCCAAGGAAATGAGCCTGAGCCAGGAGTCAGGGTACATCCATACCAGGATCAGTGAGATCACCGACAGCGGGTCACGACTGGAAAAGGAGAAAGAGGAAGTCGCCCTGAAGATGGAAAACGTCATTCAAGCATCCCAGCGGAAGAACGAGGTAAGGGAGGCCCTGGCTCGGAAGCTCAAAGACATCGAAGGGGATATTGCCAGGGAACAGGATGCATTCCATGAGCTGGACCAGAATGGAAAGGCTATCGAAGCAGATCTCAGATCAGTGGAGTCTGACCTGAACATGAACCAATCCCGACTGGCGAGCCTTCGCAGCCTCACCGAGAATTTTGAAGGATACAAGATCGGCGTCAGAACCATCATGAAAGCAAGCGACCTGGAGGCGAGACGGGAGGGCCGGATTATTGGTTTGGTGGCTGATGTCATCCAGGTTGAACCCGCCTATGAGCAAGCCGTAGAGGCGGTTCTGGGAGACAAGCTCCAGTACATCATCGTGGAGACCCAGAGGGACGGAAAGGAAGCGATCGAATACCTGAAAATCCATGTGAAAGGAAGAAGCAGCTTCGTTCCCATCAAGGACCTGAACGGGAAACAAGAGAAAGGCGATCATTACGGGTTTCCTCTCCTGCGCGACCTGGTGAGTGTGCCGGATCCTTATGGCCCTCTCGTGGATGCGCTTTTTGGAAATGCGGCGCTGGTGCCGGACCTCAACCGGGCCATCTCTGCCTGGGCGAACAACGGCAAAGATCGGTGCCTGGTAACTCCCGAAGGGGATGTGGTGGACAGGAGCGGCATCCTGAGCGGCGGAAAGCTTGCCCAGAGCTCCCACGGCATTTTGGCGAGAAAACGGGAGATGAGCGAACTGGAAGGGAAAGTGGCCGGACTGGTCAAGGATGCGGAGGGACTGAAAAGCAGGCTCCAGGAAGTGATCGGTGAAAAAGAAAGGAGAGAAGCTGCGCTCCACGGCCTTCATGAGGAGAAGGCGAACTGCCAGGATAGAATCAATGATACGGATAAGGTGAACTTTCAGCTCAGCCACGAAGTGGATCAACTCGAGAGGATGGTGGCCAGGATCAACAGTGAACTGGAGCAAAAAGACAAGGAGCAGAACAGGCACAAGGAAGCGCTCAGCAGAATCGAATCAGAACTCTCGGCGTGCAAGGAAAAGAGAGAAGAGGAAGAAGCTTATCTGAAACAGAAAGAAGGGGAGCTGAAAGAGAGCGAGGAAGAGTTTGAACGTTTCAGGAATGAACTTTCCAGGCTCAAAATGGAGCACAGCCTTGCCCACGAAGAGCAGAGAGGCTTGACCCGGGAAGTGGAGAGAATCGATGATTTTGCCCGGGAGGCTCAGGAGACTTTCACAAGGATCGAAGGCGATATCGTGGCTGCACGAGAGAAGTACGAGGATGGCGGTGCCAGGGAAGAAAGCATGCGGGAAGAGCTGAATGTGCTCCATGAAAAGATGAGGCGAGCTGAAGAAGCGATGAACCTGGCGGATCAGGACCGCAATCAGTCCCGGAACCAGATTCGTGAGGAAGAGAAGAAGGCCGAAGCCCTTCGGGGGGAACTGGAGATTCTCAAAGAGAGGATTCATACAGCCAGGATGGAGCAGTCCGAGATCGGGTTCAGAGTGGATGGCCTTGCCAACATGGTGAGGGAGAAATACGACCTCCGTCTGGAGGATGTCTACAAAGAATACCTTTCGGGCGACTACTCCCCGAACGAAGTCAAAGAGAGGTTGGAACACCAGAAAAAGATAAGGGGCCGGCTCGGAGAAGTGAATCTTACCGCCATCCAGGAGCATGAAGCTCTAAAGGAAAGGTATGCTTTCATCACCAGCCAGCGCCAGGATCTCCTGGACTCCATAGATTCACTGAATGAAGCCATCAGGAAGATCAACAGGACATCTCTCGAGCGCTTCACAGACACATTCACAGCTGTGGACCAGAAGCTCAAGATCGTCTTCCCTATCCTTTTTAACGGCGGGAGTGCGGGATTGAGGCTGCTGGATGAGGCGAAACCGCTCGAGAGCGGCGTGCTGGTGGAAGTGCAGCCGCCCGGAAAACGATTGAGCCATATGGGACTGCTCTCCGGCGGCGAAAAGGCGCTGGTCGCCATGGCTCTCATCTTTGCCGTCTACCTCATCAAACCGAGTCCATTCCTGCTTCTGGACGAAGTGGACGCCCCCCTTGACGAGGCGAATATCGATCGCTTCAACGACCTCTTGAGAGAGATAAGAAAGTACTCCCAGATCATCCTCGTGACGCACAACAGGAGATCCATGGAGATCGTGGATCGGCTCTATGGTGTGACCATGGAGAAGCAGGGGATCTCAAAGATTGTTTCAGTGAACCTGGAAAGTTTCAGGAATAACTAACACGTTTGTATTAGTATTAATCCTCAAGGCGTCAGAAGGACGCCGCTCGTCAAGCGAAGCGCTCCTGCGCGCATAGGTGCCGTTTCTTTTGTTCCAAGCCTCCCGGGCTGGCCCGCCTGAGGCGGGCTGGTCTTTTCAACGACTTATCTATGGGGGAGTTCTGCCCCCTCCGTCGTTCCCCTCGACTTCGCTCGGGGCCGGGGCTTCCCCCACAGATACTAAGGAGAGCAACATATTGTTTACGTTTTCGCGGGGCATGGGCATTTTCTTTCGTTCCAAGTCTCCCGGCCTGGTCTTTTCAGTGACTTATCCATGGGGGAGTTCTGCCCCCTCCCGCTGTTCCCCTCGACTTCGCTCGGGGCCAGGGGTTTCCCCCACAGATAA
>JAHECH010000288.1 GCA_024641835.1 Deltaproteobacteria bacterium | reverse complement strand
CTCTTACTATTACAGAGATCCGAACGTCGTCGGCCTCACGACCTTTGAGGATATGTGCGTCATGCTGGACGAAATGGGGATTGATATCGGAGGTATCGATATTGACAGGATCCTGCAGATCGGCCTTCTCATGGAGAGGACCATCGGGAGAAGGCTCCGCTCAGAAGCGATCCTCAACGGCCGGATTCCTAAAGAACCGAGGGAGGCGTTCAAGCGCCCGGGTCTGGATGCAATGAAGAAGAAGCTGGGAGAGCAGCCCGGCCAGGTCATTCCCGACGGTTGGCCCGGAAAAGCGGTCGTTCCGAAAGAACGGCTGAGGGATTGATGAAATGGTCAGGCGGGAGCCATGGGGATCTTGCTGTAGAGTTCCCTGTGCACGAAGTCAGCGAGAGAAGAGATATCCTGCCCATTCAGTCCTGTCCTTATTGCCATGCTCTCGAAAAGCCGAACCAGTCCCTCGGTAGGTTGATTTCCCGGTGCTCCGGTGACGCAGCCGCCGGTACCTCCCAGGGATGCATCGAAGCGCCTGATTCCGAGGTCATAGACTGCCTGGCTGTTGGCCAATGCTTTTTCCCCTGACACGTGATGGGGATGATACGCCAGTCTTTCGATGTCCTTCCCCTTTCTCTTGTTGAGGATAGCTTCAACAACCCTCACGGTTTCTCTTTCGTCCGCCACACCTTGAAGGTCTGAAAGGGTGACCGTTTCAACACCCAGGTCGAAGTAAAAGTCTAGGAAACTGCCAAGCTCCTCAGGGCTGGGCCGAATGACCTTGGTTTCTCCGGGGCGAGAAAAGCCGAATGCTGCTGAAACATAGCCAGCCACCCTTGTCTTTCTGGCGACAGCGTCTTTGACAATGATCCTGTATTCGTCAATCGTCTCTTCTATCGGTCTCCCCAGGTTGAGGATGTTGTGAGCTTCTACAGCGGAAAAGAAAACCCCCAGGGTGTGGTTGTACCTGTCCGGGCCGAGACCCCAGGCGAGGAAGTTCTTGTATCCTGCTTTGTTGGGGACGAGGGTAATGATCTTGTACTGATCTGCCCGGCCGAAGGCTGCGGCAATTCTCTGGATGGCACTTTTATTCATGGCTGGAGCTATTTTGGGAAGGACACAGGAGAAGACTTCCAGGCTGGAGAAGCCTGCATGCATGAGCCGCTTGGCGATTTCGATTCTGATTTCCGGCGTGAAAAGCTCAAGGGAGGAAGAGGGAACGTTCTGGCCGTATTCCCTTAAGGTCACATCCGTAATGGTGACGCTATCCACAGTCCCTAATCCCTGAATCCCTCAATTCCTGAATCCCCCTACCCCCCATCTTGAGTTCCAATCGTTCTCACAGCATTTTCGAGGGATTCCATATCCTCCACGTTCAATCGGGGAATGGAGGGATCGATGTCTTTGATCATGTTACTCAGGACTTTCTTGGGTCCCACTTCGATGAAAAGATCTGCGCCGTTTTGGATCATTCTCTCCACAGATCGTCGCCAATCAACACAGGTGTAAATCTGCTCAACCAATTCTTTTCTGATGTGGAGAGGATCAACGATAGCCTCTGCCGTGACATTCGCAATGACCGGCCTCATGGCAATGGTGATGTCGCTTCTGCTCAACTCCTTTTTGAACCTCTCGGCAGCCGGCTTCATGAGAGGGCTGTGGAAGGGGCCTTCCACTCTTAAGATCGTGGCAATCTTGCCATCCTTCTTGATGGTTTTGGAGAGTTCCTCCAGGTTTTTCTTGAACCCACCCACAACGATCTGGTTTTTTGTGTTGATCAGGGTGACGTAGACCTGAGCCTCTTTGGCCATGTTGTCGATCGTGGCGTAGTCCAGCTCATTTTCTTTGTCCACGATGGCCATCAAACCCGCATGGGGAAGAGATTCGCCCAGTTCGGTGAGGAAGGTCGCCCTTTTTCTGACAAGGTCCACGCAAGTGGTGAAATCCATGGCACCCGCGACGCAAAGGGCTGTATATTCGCCAAGGCTGTGGCCGGCGAGAAAATTGACGTTCAGTCTCACTCCAACATCGGAGCACATCTCCTCAAATATTCTGTAGCATGCGTAGCCTGTCACGAGCACCGCAGGCTGTGTGTAAATGGTTCGGTCAAGGTCTGTCTTGTGGACGAGGGAGGTACCAATGATCGGTTTTTTGAAGCACTTCTCCGCAATGTCGTATTCGAGCACCGAACTCGCCTGGTCATAAACGTCCCTGACCAGTTTAAATTTATCGTACAATTCTTTTCCCATTCCCACGTACTGGGAACCCTGGCCCGGGAAGAGGATTGCGATCTTTTTGTATTTCATGATCCAACTCCTGTTGGACAACGGGGTTCTAGAGGCTCTTGTTGGGAATTCCCATCTTCAGGGCCTATCGAACCGATCCGACGATGTCGATGCGAATGCCTCAGAAAGCTGAGGCGAGATAGGCATTTATACTACACTTTATGGCTCTTTTTGAAAAGCGGAATTTTATTTGCTGATGGGCTTTGCCTCATCAATGAGCATGATGGGAATATCATCTCTGATCTCGTACATGAGCTTACACTTGTCGCATATCAGCCCGTCCCCTTTTTCATTGAGGTAGATGTTCCCTTTGCATTTGGGGCATGCCAGGATCTCGAGCAGTTCTTTGCTGATGGCCATAGTGCTTCTCCTTCAGGCAAGAAATTCTTTGGCAGATTCGAAAACCCTATCGACAGAAATGCCTCTCATGCAAATCAGATCGAAGCATTTCTTCTTGAAGCAAGGGCTGCACGGGATTTCTTCGCGGATAACCCTGTGGACCTTTCCATAAGGCCCTGTTCGCCATGGTGCCGTAGGGCCGAAAAGGGCGACCACGGGAGTGCCCACGGCCGCAGCGATGTGCATGGGGCCGGTGTCCGTGCTGATCACGAACCTGCATTTCGAATACAGATAGGCAAGCTCCTTCAGGCCCGTTCGTCCGGTAAGATCCAGGGGCATGGTTTCCATGCTCTCGATTATTCTCGCATTCAGAGGCTGATCCTCTTTGCTTCCCGTGAATATGACCTTGCAGGATAATTCCTTCTGCAACCTGTCAGCAAGAAGAGCGAACCGTTCCTCTTCCCAGAGCTTTGTATTCCACTTCGCCACAGGATTGATGGCAACGAGAACTTCGCGGTCCAGGGAATGCTCCCGGAGCAAATGTTCCACAGCTTGTCTATCGGACGGACGAATCGGAATGTCTCCTTTCCAGGACTCTACGCTACAATCAAGGTCTTCCGCAACAGTGAGGTATCTATCCAGGGCATGTTTGCTGTAATCAAAGAAATAAGGCTTCTCCGTCAAGAAGAGATAGCTTCCCTCCTTGCCACCCCCTGTGAAGCCAATTTTCCTTCGACCCCTGGAGAGGCCGGTCAGCATGCCGCTCTTGAAAAGGCCCTGAAGATCGATGACAAGGTCATAGGATGTGGACCGGAGATCGTGCAGGAATTGCCTGATCTCCCGGAGCACGATCACTTTCTGTCCGGGCATCAGCAATCTCTTCTGCCACGATTTTCTGCGGGAGAGGATCATGCGATCAAGATCCCTGTGCCCTTCTATGATTTGACTCGCTTCCTCTTCAACGAGCCAATCGATGCGAGCCTCAGGAAAATTCTTTCTGAGCACTTCGAGAAGAGGCAGCGAGTGCACCACATCGCCGATGGCGCTCAACTTGATCAGGAGAATGCTCTTGGGTTTATCGGTTCTCAGCGGCTTTCTCCACGTTGATGATCCATTGAACCGCATGAAGCAGGTCTTCTGCAATGTAGACGGGCTTTGCCGTGCTGTGGGGCAAAAGATATTTGATTTCTCCAAGACCGTAGCCTGTCTTCACAAGGATTCCCTTAACCCCTGCGCGGCGGGCAAACTCGATGTCGTCACAGCGGTCACCGATCGCATAGGAGTTCTGTAAATCGATCTCCAGGGACCGGCATGCCTGATCTATGAGGCCGGTCCTGGGCTTGCGGCAATTGCATCGCTTGGTAAATTCGGGGACGGATCCGTTCGGGTGATGCGGGCAAAAGAAGATACCATCCAGGGTCACGTGATCTTTCCTAAGGGATGCATCCAAGAAATCATGGACCTCATGAACAAGGCCCAAAGGAAAATACCCGCGGGCCACACCTGACTGGTTGGTTACGATGACGACATGAAAACCGTTTTCATTCAGTAGCATTAGGGCCTCTACGACGCCGGGGAGAATGACAAAGCGGCTCACATGGTTGATGTAACCCATCTGTTCATTAATCGTTCCGTCCCGATCTATGAATACAGCAGGTTTTTTCATGTTTTGGCCGATCATCCATAAACAAGAATACAGGAGACAGGATACAGGGTCAAGGAGGTGCAGCGCGACCCTCAAGCCCCACTGCAAGTGGGGCGCTCCTCAGTGGCGACCTTCCGCCTCAAGCCTTCCAGTTCCTCCCATACCCTTTCCGGCGCAATATTGAGCATGCACCGGTAATGGCCGAAGCGGCATTCCGGTTCCAGGCATGGTGAGCATTCCGCCGGCTCCCTGACCGTTTTTGCGTATTTCCCGCGAGGACCTGTGGCCCCTGCGTCCGTGGACCCGAAAATGGCTACCGTGGGAACATGGAGAGCCGCAGCCGCATGCATCAGCCCCGAATCATTGCAAACAAAGAACTTGCAGCGCCTGATCAGGGCCATAGCCTCTCCCAGAGTCGTCATGCCGGAAAGATCAAGGGGCTTCTGTTTCATGTTTTGACTCAAAGCCCCGCACAATTCTTTCTCAGCCGCACTGCCCATGAGAATCACTTTAGCTCCCCATCTTTCTGCGGCCCAATCCCCGATGACGGCAAATCGTTCTACGGGCCAGCGCTTAGCAGGGCCATAGGTGGCGCCTGGACTCAGCCCCAGAAGGATATCATGGCCGCTGATGCCGTGCGGGGCGAGGAGCTTTTCAATGGTTTCTTGATCCTTTGGCGCAACATGGAGCACGGGGTCTTTTGCAGGTGCTTCCCATCCCATGGGTCTCAGGATAGAAAGGTAGTATTCGACCTGATGCTGCTTCATCACTTCTGGATCTCTGGGGACGGAATGGGACAGGAGGAATCCCCTGGCATCCGTGTTGTAACCAACCCTGTATCGAATACCGGCAAGAAACGCGAGGAGGGCTGCTTCAAAGGCGTTCTGGAAAAGGACGGCAAGATCGAAGTTCTGACGGCGAAGACGGCGGGCAGTTCTGATCATCTCCGCCAGATCTCTCGGGGACCACGTCGCTCTATGGTAATGGATGACTTCGTCCACGACAGGGTGGTTTTCATAAAGGGGAGCAACCCATGGCTTGGCCAGGACGGAAATTTTTCTCCCGGGAAAATTGCCCCTCACTGCTTCAAGGCTGGGGAGGCTCATGACCACATCGCCGATCCAGTTCGTTCCCCTTACAAGGATTCGGCGGATTTGTGACTTATCTATGGGAATTCGACCTTTGACCCTCATCTTCTGTTTTCTTCAACCTTCGAGACTTCTGTCATTTGCCATTCGTCCCATCCCTTGGATTCGTTGCTGGCTGCCACAGCTTGTGGTGGGTCGGTTGTTGTCCTTCTGGCTTCTGCCTCCTGACTCCTGTCTCCTATCTTACAATAATTCTTTGTCTTCCACCGGTTGTGAAACCAGAACCATTGGTCAGGATACTTCCGGACATAACTCTCGATGATGCTCGTGAAAAGCGCCGTATTGTCTTGCACGTCCCTTACTCTATCCCCTGTGTTTATCAGCTCCACCTCTTTTTCAGCGACGATTCGGTAACGGCCATCCCTCTGTCTGACCGAGAAGACGGGAACCACGGGAGCGCCTGTTTTCATCGCGATCAGAGCCAGTCCCTTATTGGTGCATGCCATCCTTCCCAGGAAATTCACAAACTCCCCTTCATACCAGTCCACATTCTGGTCGAGGAGAATGCCGATTCCCTTGTTCTGTTTAAGGGCAGCCATCAGCTTTCGCATGGAGTGCTGTTTGGGGATGATGTCCATGCCGCAGCGTGTGCGAATGTCCCGCATGAGCTTATCGAAGGGAGAGAAATCAATCGGCCTGGCTACGACCGCTCCAGGCCCGAAACGAATTGCGAGCGCAGCAGACATCAATTCCCAATTCCCAACATGTCCGGTGAGAGCGAGAACGCCTCTATTTTTCCTGTAGGCATTC
>JAHECH010000287.1 GCA_024641835.1 Deltaproteobacteria bacterium | reverse complement strand
GATCATCAGGGTATGGGGAAAATGTTTCTCCAGATTCACTGACCTCACCCAAGGATCCTGCTCCAGATTGCGCTTGAGCTCATTGAGGTCGATGGCTAGAAGGCTCGTGTTAAAATTCAGTTTTGCCATTTCGAGAAGTTTCGCTTTCAAATTCTCATCAACCCCGGTGAGTACAACCTGTTCGAGCCGGATGTAAGAAGATTTGAGCAAGTCATTGTACAAGGATACGAAAAGGAGACTGATCGTGACCAATCCGACCAAGAGCAATGACCCCCTCAAAACCCATTTGCTGATCCTGCGGGCAGTCCTCAGGAACTCTGAAAACTTTCCCTTCTGCTTCCTCTCCACCACCTGTTTTTTCAAAACGGGCTTGCGCTTCATGAGAAGATTCCAAACGGCTCACCGAAGAATCCTTCACGTCCCTACGACGATGATCTCCAGTTCGAGATCAATGCCTGTTTTTTCTCGGACCCTTTCCCTGGCTAGTGCCATGAGTGTCAGAATATCTGTTGCCTTCGCTCCCCCTGCGTTGACGATGAAGTTGGCATGTTTCTCTGAAATCATTGCCCCTCCCACTCTTGTCCCCTTCAACCCGGCCGACTCAATCAGCCTTCCTGCATAGTCGTTTGGAGGGTTCTTAAACACCGAGCCAGCGCTGGGGTATTCGACAGGTTGGGTAGCTTTCTTTTCCTTTAAGAAAGCGGCAACCATGGAGGATACTTTCAGCGGCTTCTCCTCCCTGACCCTCAGTCCTGCTCTCACGATGACGCTTCCTGGAGGGATGCTCAGCCGTCTGTAGGAGAAATCCAGCCCCGAACGATCCTTGTGGATCAGGTTTCCCTCCATGGAAACGAGCTCGATTTCCTCAACAACGCTCGCCATCTCCCTACCCCAGGCTCCCGCATTCATGACGATTGCTCCGCCCACGGTACCGGGGATACCAGCGAGGAACTCCAATCCTCCTATTCCTTCCTGCTGGCAGAAATGGAGAAGATGAACAAGGGGAACACCGCCTCCCGCAAAGAGCATGGTCTTATCCTGATTGTTCCTATCCATCACTGCCAGATCACCACCAAGGTGGATTATGACTCCTCGAAACCCATCATCCCTCACAAGGAGGTTACTCCCGTTCCCGATGACCATGGCGGGGATTCTTTCTGCCCTGAGATACCACAGCAACTCTCGCAGCTCAGGCAACCCCTTCACAAGGCAAAGGGCTTCCGCTTTCCCACCCACTTGGAGGGTCGTGTGTTTATCCATGGGGCAATCGAACTGGATGCATCCCTCGACGATGGCGGAAAGCTCCTTTTTGACCCGTTCATCCATGACACCTCGACAAGCCCTTGTCCCCAGCCAAACATCTTCCCGGAGCCGGCCCAGGGGGAGGTCTCTGACGAGTCCGCAACCGGAAATGGACTCATCCCTTCAACCGCCCCCATGATCTCAAGTCTTCTCCGGGGTAGGCGCAGTCCCTCCAAGCCAACCGGAGCGCTACATCTCTGGGGCTACTGCCGTAACCCTATGGCTTTTCGGCGCCGGTTCATGGCACTGGAGAAATGGTTGCGGCTCTGAAGAGACCTCCTTCTGGGCCGGCGTCCTCAAGAACTTCTCCGCAACCTGCTACTCATCTTTCTCCTCGACTTTCTGGAGCAGGCGATCGCTCAGCTGGGTGATATCCCCTGCCCCCAAGGTCATGACCACATCTCCTGATTTCACCATTCCCCTGAGCACCCTGAGGATCTCATCTTGATCTTGACAGAGGATCACTTCCTTGTGCCCGTGCTCCTTGATTCCCCGGTAAAGCCACGCTGAATCAACCCCCTCCAGAGGGCGTTCTCCGGCGGAGTAGATGGGAGCGAGAATGAGAACATCCGCCTGATTAAAGCAGATGACAAACCGATCATAGAGCAACTTCGTCCGGCTGAATCGGTGCGGCTGGAATATGACGATAAGCCGTTTTTCAGGCCAGCACTCCCTGGCTGTCTGGAGTGTAGCAGCGATCTCAGTGGGATGATGGCCGTAATCATCGAGGATCAGGACACCCTTTTTTTCGCCTTTGACCTGGAGTCGTCTTCTCAAGCCGCCTAGGCTAAGCAGGCCTTTTCCGATATCCTGCATGCTAATGTTCAGCTCTAACCCGACACTGATCGCTGCAAGGGCGTTCAGAACATTGTGGTGCCCCGGCATACCTACCACCACGTGCCCCAAGGACTGATTCTTCGACATCACTTCGAAGCGGGTCTGAAACTTGTTCTGTACGATGTCTCTTGCCCTCAAATCCGCCTGCGTGCTCATGCCGTACGTGACATAGCGCTTTTTCAGATGAGGGATGATGCCCTGGATCTCTTCATTGTCCAGACACAGGACAGCCAGCCCGTAAAAAGGAATCTTGTTGATGAAATGGATGAAGGCGTTTCGAAGAGCCTGGATGTCCCCATAATGATCTATATGCTCGTAATCAATATTGGTGACCACCCCGATGGTGGGGGAGAGGATCATGAAAGAACCATCGCTTTCGTCAGATTCGGCCACGAGAATGTCCCCCTGGCCGAGTTTCGCGTTGGAGCCTCCCCAGATATCGAGTATTCCTCCGATGACGATGGTGGGATCCAGGCTTCCGCTGGTCAGGATGGAAGCGATCATGGTGGTCGTCGTGGTTTTCCCGTGAGCGCCGGCAATGGCGATGCCGTATTTGAGTCTCATCAGTTCTGCCAGCATTTCAGCCCTGGGAATGACGGGGATATATCTTTCCCGTGCTTCTGCAAGCTCAGGGTTGTCCCATGGCACTGCCGACGAATAGACGACCACATCCGCGCCTTCGATGTGATCTCTCTTGTGCCCTTCGAAAATTCTTCCGCCAAGCCCTGCCAGCCGGCTTGTCACCGATGAGGCTTTCAGGTCAGAGCCGCTGACTTCATACTCGAGATTAAGGAGAAGCTCGGCGATGCCGCTCATGCCGATGCCGCCTATGCCCACAAAATGAACGTGTTTGGTCCTTCCAAAACTCTTCATTGCTTCAACATGTCCAAGAGGTGATCCACGATGATCCGGTCCGCATCAGGCTTCCCGGCTCTCTTGGCCGCTTCCCCCATCTTTCTCAACGATGCCGTATCATCCATGTATTCTCCCACGAGGTTTGCCAAACCTTCGCCTGTCAGGTCCTTCTGAAGGATCATTACCGCCCCTCCCCTGTCCACGAGCATGTGGGCATTGGTTTCCTGATGGTTGTTCGCCGCATAAGGGTATGGGATCAGGATCGATGGCTTGCCCATGGCCGCCAATTCACAAATCGTGCTTGCTCCCGCCCTGCTGACCACCATATCCGCCTTTTGATACGCTCCTGCCATGTCCTGAATGAAAGGAATCACTTCACCGGGCAGTTCCAACTTCCCATAGGCATCAGTCACCCAATTCCAGTCCGCTTCACCGGTCTGATGGATGGCATGGACATCCCGGCCTGTCAGCTTGAGTATTCGGAGGGCCTCCACAAAAGCTTGGTTGATCGCATGCGCCCCCTGGCTTCCGCCGGTGACCAGAACGGTGAATCTTTTGCTCTCCTTCTTCTGAGGTTCGCCTCCCGCCAAAAGTTCTCTGCGGATAGGGTTCCCTGTGACAAAAAGAGCGCCGCCACCAAAATGCGTCGCACTCTCTTCAAAAGAGATGAAGACCCTGTCCACCACCCTGCAAAGCAACCGGTTGGTGATCCCCGGGAATGAATTCTGTTCGTGGATCGCTGAAGGGATCCCCATCACCTTGGCTGCCAGACAGACTGGACCCGCAGAATACCCGCCCACACCAAGCACGAGGTGAGGCGAGAATCTCCTGATGATCATCAGGGCCTGGAAAAAACTCCACGGCAATTTCACGAGAACCATCAATCCCCTCTTCCACCCACGTCCCTTGATTCCTTCGACTGCGATAGAAGTCTGCTGATATCCCGCCCGGCTCAATATGTCGGACTCCATCCTCCGCCGGCCTGTGACAAAAAGGCTCTCCCCTTTCTCGCACCGCCTGGACATTTCCTTCGCCACCGCGATGCCCGGAAATAGATGGCCCCCTGTCCCGCCGCCGGTGATGATGAGGCGCACCTCTTTCGGGTCTCTCTCCTCCAGCCCTTTCATCTCCTTCCAGAGATATTACAAAGAATTCCTATGCCGATGAGCGTGACCACCAGAGAGGACCCACCATAGCTGATAAAAGGTAGCGTAAGCCCTTTGGTGGGAAGGAGTCCCAAGACCACGCCCATGTTGATCACCACCTGAAGCCCCAGAAAACAACTGATGCCCAGAGCAAGATAACTGCTGTATAGATCAGGGGCATCAAGCGCTATCTGGATGCCACGGATGATGAGGACCCCAAAGAGCAAAACAATCGCAGCCACGCCAAGCAGCCCCAGCTCTTCCGCAACGATGGAAAGGATGAAATCCGTGTGAGGTTCGGGCAAATAGAAGAGCTTCTGTTTGCCGTTTCCAAGCCCCACACCCAGAATGCCTCCCGATCCAAATGCCAGAAAAGAGTGAATAATCTGAAAACCGAGTCCCTGCGGGTCATCCCATGGGTTCAAGAAGGTCCACCATCTTTTCAGCCGATAGTCCGCTTTCCAGACGAGCCATACCACCACCGGGACACAAAGGAGAGCCAGGCTGATGAGATGAACTATTCTGACCCCCCCGACAAAAAGGATGATCAAGAGCCATGCCCCGATGATGATGGTCGTCCCTAGATCAGGCTGCAGCAGGATCAAGGCCATGAATGCACCGGCAACCGCCAGATGGGGCACTAATCCTTTTGAAAAAGAGCTCATCTCAGGCCCTTTTTTCGCGATGGAATAGGCGAGATAAAAAGCGAGCGCGAGCTTCGCCAGCTCGGAGGGCTGAAAAGTAAAGCCACCGAAACGCAGCCAGCGGCTCGCCCCTCCGACCTTCGTACCGACCCCGGGAACCAGGGAAAGGATCACCAGGAGAAAACTGATTCCCAGAACAGGGTAGACGATCTTCTGATAAAAGGTGCTCGGCAGGTTCTTGGTGCATATGAAAAAGAACAGACCTACCAGGCAAAACATCGCTTGTTTTTTGAGGTAGTAGTAGCTGTCTCCCATTTTGTGTTCAGCGAGGAAAGAACTGGCGCTGTAAATGGCCACCAGGCCAAAGGCCATGAGCAGGAGTGTGGGGATGAGAAGCATATAGTCATAGCCGGCAACCTTTTCCCTGCTATTGTCCATTTTTGAGCTCCTCTACCGCTTCTCTGAACACCTTTCCCCGATGAGCATAGTCTGTGAACATGTCAAAGCTTGAACATGCTGGAGCAAGAAGAATCACATCCCCGGACTCGGATGCTGCAAAAGCCTGAGAGACAGCATCCCCCATACCGACGGCGAAATCATAGGGAATCACGCCGTCAAAAGACTGAGCCAGGAGATGCCTTGATTCACCCAGGAGAATCGCTTTTTTCACCTTCTCTCGAGAAGCCCCCACCAAGGGCTGGTAATCGCCCCCCTTGTGGCGCCCGCCGGCAATCAGGATAATGGGCCTCCTGAAGCTTGCCAGGGATCGCACTGCTGCGTCCACATTGGTCGCCTTGGAATCGTTATAGAAGTCCACATTCCGAACCCGGCCCACCCATTCGATGCGGTCGGGTAACCCTTTGAAATGGTCTATGGTCTTTTGGATCGCTGAAGGATCCGCATTCAGGGCAAGCCCCGTGAGCACGCAGGCCATGATGTTCTCCTGATTGTGCAGTCCCGGGAGAGGGCACTTTTCCAGGCTGAAGCGGTGGCTCTGGAGCTGAGGCCCGATCGCTCTGATCCCATGATTTTCTAGATACGCCTGCCGATTTTTTCTCTTCTCCAAACCATAGCGAAGAACGGAAACAGGGTTCGCAGGCTTGAACCGACCCAATGCTTCGTCATCGTCATTCAGAACGGTGTGCTGCCCTTTCCCTTGATCCCGGCAGATTCTCAGTTTGGACTGAATATACGCCTCGTAACTCGGATATCTGTCCAGGTGATCCGGGGAAATGTTCAACACTACGGAAACCATGGGGCGGAATTCTTCCATGGTATCCAGTTGGAAACTGCTCACCTCGAGAACAGCTATATCCGCCTTCCAATCGCCCGCCGCATAATCAATCAAGGGTGTGCCAATGTTGCCGCCCAAAAAAACC
>JAHECH010000286.1 GCA_024641835.1 Deltaproteobacteria bacterium | reverse complement strand
CGATATGATCTCCGAGGTGCCTGTGTGAAACCGGACTTTTGCCCTGTTTTTGAGCTTGCGGGGTGCGCTCTTTAGAAGATCAAGGGTCACATCCACGACATGGGTTGCTCTTAAAGAATCTTCCCGGCAAGCACATCTCCTCTCTGAATCTGCTCTTTTTCCACTCCCTGAAGATTGATTGCTGTCCTGAGGCCTGCACTCACTTCATTGACTTCACGGCCGTGGACCTGGATGCCTCTGATCCGTGTTGAAATTCCTCGGGGATAGATGGTCACCTCATCCCCTGTCTGAATCTTTCCTGAAACACTCGTCCCTGTGACGACTGTCCCGAAACCCTTCATGATGAAAACACGATCGATGGACAGGCGAAAGAAATTTCCTGTCTCTCTCTCGGGCGCCTCCTTGACCAGCGTATCCAGCACCTGCACCAGACCATGAATGCCTTCCCCGGTCACAGAAGAGACTTCGACAATGGGCGCGTCCGCCAGGAATGTTCCGGCAAGGGATTTCGATACATCCTCCTTGACCATCTCAATCCAATCAGGATCCACCATATCGATCTTGGTCAGAACGATCAGGCCTCTTTTGACTCTCAGGAGTTGGCAGATTTCCAGATGTTCGCGGGTTTGAGGCATCACTCCCTCATCCGCGGCAATGACAAGAGCGACGATGTCGATCCCTGTAGCGCCTGCCACCATGTTCTTCACGAACTTCTCGTGGCCGGGCACATCAACGATGCCCAGCAATTGGCCGCTGGGCAGCACCATGTGCGCAAAACCGAGTTCTATGGTGATCCCTCGCTCTTTTTCTTCTTTCAGCCTGTCTGTGTCAATGCCCGTGAGGGCTTTCACGAGCGAGGTCTTCCCGTGATCAATATGCCCTGCTGTTCCCAGAATGACTTGCTTCATTGCCTTTACTCGCGCCACTTCAAAGTTGTTCTCAATTCCAGTCCACATCCTGCTCTTTGGAACATGCTCAGAAAAGAATCCCCTCTTTATCTAGGAACCCTCTTATTTCAATCTAATAGAGACAAACCCATGTTCTGTCAAGGTGAATACCCCATCCCCTTCTCTCCAACCATTCATAATCCTTAAGGAAGGGTATGAATTTTTCAGTTGACCTGGTCCGTTGATTCTGCTAAAAAGTCATAATTGATCTAATAGAGACTTGTGTCATCCATGTCTTTTTTTGTTCCCCGGTAGCTCAGCTGGTAGAGCGGGTGGCTGTAGAAGAATGAACTGATGGGCGATAGACGCACTTACAAAGATCGCAGGAAGTATCTCATCCAAGCCGTGCAGAAACGGCGGAGGATAATTCGAGAGAGAGCGATCGATTACAAAGGAGGACACTGTCAAGTATGTGGGTACAGCTACTGTCGTGAGGCATTAGAGTTTCATCATCTGGATTCTCATGGAAAAGATTTCGGAATCTCGGACAGGGGCTATACCAGAAGCTGGAAAAGGATTGTGAAAGAACTTGACAAATGTGCCCTGCTTTGCGCGAATTGTCACCGTGAAGTTCATAGCGGACTGCAGCTTCCACGAGAAATCGTGGTTGAAAAATCGGGTGAATTCAGGGAAGCCTGCCCTCCACTCAAAGTGGAGAATGGTAATCCTGAGCCAAGCCCTGAATTATCGCTATTCAGGGAAGGTGCAGAGACTAGAGCTTCGGCTCGTACTCTCCGAGAGAAACTCGGAGGGGAAGCGCCCGACACCCTCAGCCCTATGACATGGGACGGGTGATGAGATAGTCCAAGCCTGGTAGAAATACCAGGGCACTTGTAACCACTTGGCCGGCGGTTCGAGTCCGTCCCGGGGAGCCATTTCGACCAAAAAGGCACCGAGCAACTACGCCTCAGTGCCTTTTTCGTTTTCGATTAACTCAGGGTCCCGAGCAGAGTCAGGGAACTCAAGGCTTCCAGCCAGCTCGCCTTTTTCTTTTTTATGGGGCTTGTTATCATAGCAATGGTTAATACCCGTAAGCAAAGGAGGAGTATGACTGCGTAGAAATAAATCGCCATGTTGTCGCCAGCTTGTTCACTTTGGAGGACATTTTAAAAGATTAAACGTGAGCAAATTCTTAGACTTCTTCCTACTTGATAAAATGGATGATTTGGATGATTGATCCCAAAGACCTTGAAAACCAACTCCAAAAAGCATTAAGAGAATGTGCTTCGTTGAGGGAGGAAAATGAACGGCTAAAGAAGTTACTCGGTTTACATCCTGAAGATCGTACTCTAAAACCCCAAAAAGCTATATCAGAACTATCCGCGTCATATACCCTTACCGCAACCTGATGTTACCAATGACTCTCCAAAGGAGACTTCTAAAAGCTTCAGGTCACTTCACCATCTTTTCGGCCCATCGAACCACCATTTCGGCTATTCGTACGGCTTCCTGATATTCCTCTTCGGTGACAGGCTCAAAATCTCCCGGATAGCGTGTCAGCACAGCGTAGTCAGTAAGGATGGGGGCTTTCTTCGCCTCTTCTGGAAGATTCAAATCTTCCGGCAAAAGATCCATGAGAGCTCTGATATTATGCGTCCTCAGGAAGGGCACAGACCTAAAGATTAATACTGCTTTAAGTGCCTTTTCGGTCGCCTGCTGTGCATGAAAACAGAGATCCTCGAGCAAGATCTTCGAATTCCGGCGCGTACGGGCGAGCTCCAAGTCACTCCAGGCATGGCGAAGCCAATCCTCGGGTTCCCCCGGTTCGATCTCCTCAGGCGGCATAGACCTCCCTCCCTTCCTGTAATATTGTCCGGTAGATCAATCCGATGTTGTCCTTATGCTTTTGAAGGTCATTCGGTGTAGCCACAAGGATGTCAAAAGGAACTCCCAACCCGATAATCTTCTGATACAGAAATTGAGCGATCCGACGGCGATGCACTCCCTCCGGCATTACGACCAGAAGATCAATATCGTTGCTTCGTCCTGCGTCCCCTTTGGCTGCTGACCCAAAAAGAACGATACGAAGGGGGTGCACCTCTTCCACAATGCGCTGAACCAGCTCATCTATGACCTTTGAGTGAGTCTCCATTTCCCCCTCCTTTCCTCTCATAAATTCTGGATGTGTCCCCATCAGGGTCACCAGAACAACTATCCCGGAGTTCCTTCAAATCGTCTCAAGAAGCTCTTTATCTTCTTCTGCTTCGGTGATACCTTCAACATCCAAGGAGATCTGCTTGGCTTTGTTCCTGAGAGCCACTCGTGCCAGTACAGTCTCTTGCGTCTCCCTGGCAATCCTTTCTCGAAGGCCCCTATCTTTTGGAATAGGCAAAATCACCTCGAAAATCCGCTTGCCCAAGGTATCGATCACGTCCCGGGTAAATTGCTTGGCGCGCATCTGCCGCTTGACAATTGGGCAGTTCAGTAAGGCTAAAAAAAGATATGGATCAAGCTGGTCTTTCTTCTTTATCCGTATTTTGTAAAGTCCACCGCAGTATAGAATGCGGGTATCATGCTCGGTGAGGATGCAAGTTGTCCCCACTAAGGGTGCTGCGTACAATTCTCGTAAAGAGCCAAATCGGGAAAGAAGCTCCTGAGCCAAGCCAATTGCAGTCTTGCCCTTCACACCTACTCGAAGGAAGATAGCAAGAAGTTCGGCGTTCGAGAGAAATTCCGGTCCCTTAAAAAGTAACTTCTCCCGTGGGCGGTCCTCGACCGGCCAGTTTGCTATAGCGTGAGGATATTTTTTCTTCCTTATACTTTCAGTTAGTCTCATCTTTTTGCTTGCTTCCGTGGCCGTTGGGACTTTGCCCATTCTTCAACTTCTTCCTTATTAAACCGCCATTGATTGCCGATCTTTGAGACAGGGATTTTCCCTTGCTGCGCCCACTTATAGATAAGGTCCTCGCTAATCTGAAGGTATTCAGCAATCTGTTTCACCTTCATCCACCTGTTTTCCACCGCCCATCCTCCCAGATTTCCAGAAATTCGGAAAATCTCGGATTAGATCATAAAAAATCCTATTTTGAATGTCAAACCTTTTCACCAACAAATGGGCGGCGAGGATTGAAGGTTCAGATATTATTTCACAGAAGTGAGATTGTAACCGAAGCCCGCCTTATTATTTCTCGTGCATTTAACGTTTCTTTCTTGCATCGAGATTCTTGAGCTTCCTGATGGCTGCTTTCTGAATAAGTTTTTTCTGAGCTTCAGGATTTATAATCGGAAGCGGTTCATGAATTTCCACAAGCTTGATCCTGGGGGGGTTGCTTGTGTTATCCTCGGCTCTTTTTAGGAAGCTCATCCATTGGTTCCCATCTCGCCCTATTCTTTGGAGGTGCTCATATCCTCCTATGTGGTAATTTCGCAGTCGCCTCTCAGGGTATCTGCGGATTTCCTTCGGGTCCGTCAGTCCTAATAAAAAATTCTTCCACTCAGGAGATAGCTTGAGGAGATTCATGATTTGTGTGACCTTTGCCCGGGTAAGACCATGCTTTTCGGCAATCTCGCTGAGGGATCCCGCCTCTCCGTCATCAAGGATCTTTTTCCAGCCTACAGCTTTGTGAATAATATGCTGATGTTTGTTAACCATATCGGTTTTTTCTGGTTCCAATGGCTCATTTGAGGCAGATTTTTGAAGGGATGTCTGTACGTAACTTATTGACATTATTGGGGTGGGTGTTCGTAAATCATGTACGCCGGGGAGAGCCGGTTATGAGCTTGTCCTGAACCCGCGAGAAGGCGGGTGAAGGAAGTCCGTCCTCCTTTTATTCCGATTTGCCCTCCCTTGATTCACGAGATTCTCCCTCCCTCTTCCTCTCCCCTTTCCTATCTTGACAGCTCGTACGGTTTAAGACAAAGTGCAAGCAGCTGTTTGTCTTAGGAACGAGAACCGTGAGCAGGAGAATACGCAAGGATAACGACCTTAACGATCTGGATAGGTTGATCGAGGAGATTAGCGTCACACAAGGCCAAAAGGAATGGCGAAGCATGGGAGAAGGCAAGATGAACATTAAGACTTTGAAAGACATACCTCCATGGGATTGGCCCCAAAATGCCAGCAAGATATTCCTTGACGTTCTCCATGATGATCAGGCCCATGGATCCGACCGTCGCCTCGCCGCTGAACTTGCAGGCGATTCTACGGTCATCAACGACGAGCTGGCCGATGCTTTGCTGTCCATTCTTTGTAATCCCCGCGAACCGGATGGCCTCCGCGGCCAGGCCGCGATCTCGCTTGGGCCGGCCCTTGAGTACGCGTATATGGACGGATTCGAAGACCCTGATGACGTGCCGATTACCGAACAAGTGTTCCGCAAGATCCAGAAAACGCTGCACAAGCTCTACATTGATGCCCACGCTCCGAAGGAAGTGCGGCGGCTGGTCCTGGAGGCGTCGGTGCGTGCGCCGGAGAACTGGCATAAAGACGCTGTGGCCGCCGCCTACCGCAGCGACCATGAAGACTGGAAGCTGACAGGGGTCTTCTGCATGCAGTTCATTCGCGGATTCGATAAACAGATCCTCGAATCCCTGAAAAGCCAAAACCCGGACATTCATTACGAGGCGGTCTGCGCAGCGGGCAATTGGGAAATCGATGCGGCGTGGCCACACATTGCCGCACTTGTAACTTCTGAGGAGACTGAAAAGGAACTCCTCCTTGCCGCCATTGAGGCGGCGGCCTTTATCCGCCCGCACAAAGCATCGGAAATCCTCAATCCCTTGCTGGACTCCGACGACGAGGACATCGTCGATGCAGTCTACGAGGCCCTGGCCATGGCCGGCGAGGTACATGAGGACGAGGATGATGACTACGAAGACGAAAAGATCTACCATTGAGGCCAGTGAGCAACCGAGGTGAATCGATCATGCCCAAGAAGAAAAACCTGAATCCCAAGATGCAGGTGTGGATAGACGCTCGCAAACGCCACCATCTATCTCACGCCCAGGTTCAGATGGCTCGTGAGCTGGGATTGAATCCCAAGAAGATCGGCAAGAGGGACAACCACGATCAGGAGCCCTGGAAAGTGCCGCTTAGGCAGTACATCGAGCACCTCTACTTCAAACGTTTCCGCAAAGAACGACCGGACGTTGTCTTGCCGATCGAGGAGAAGGTTCTTTGCGAAAAGGAGAGGAACGCTCGCAAGCGCGAGGCAAAGCTGAGGCACCGGCAGAATGAAACGGCTGATCAAGAAAATAGTGGGGCAAGTCACCCATG
>JAHECH010000285.1 GCA_024641835.1 Deltaproteobacteria bacterium | reverse complement strand
TAAGTATAAATATTTAACCTTCAAGCTAATGCCGGAAGAGGGAACTCGAGATGCCGCCTTACGGTCAGGAGAAGCAGATGTTATTGCTGTGGGTATTGAAAGGGGAGAGAACCTCAAGAAAGCTGGTTTCACCCTGGAGTCAAAGAAAGATGGTATTTTAGTAAATCTAGGCTGGTTGGGGCTTTTTCGTCCAGACTTCCCCATCCATGAAGAGAAGGTGAGGCAGGCTTTGGTCTATGCCATCGACAAGGATCAAATCGTAAAGCAGATCCTTAGGGGCCAGGGAATGGTGGTAGGAACTACTGTACCCATCTTCACATGGTCAGTGGAGTACAAGCCCTATCCTCCTACGCCATTTGATCCGAAGACTGCCCGGCGGCTTCTCGCCGAGGCTGGGTTTCCTGATGGATTTACCATGTACTTATACTCCTTTGTGACCAGGCTCCCCGAGACAAAATTAATTAATGAAGCCATTGCGTCCTATTGGGAGGCTGTAGGTGTAAAGGTTAAGATATTGGAAATGGACTACAGTGCCTTTAAGCCAATTTGGACAAAACAAAAGGATCCACAGGGCCCGGCCGCTTTTGTCCTTGCGTACCCCAATCGATCGATTTATGACTGGCGTATCGAATTTCACTCGACAGCCATGTATAGTCACATAAAAGATCCCAAGTTAGATCGACTTATAGAGGACTTTGAGGGTCAAACCAACTTGGAGGGGTACAAAGTCAGTAGTAGAAAAGCGATGGACTACTTCCTGCAAAACTACTATGGAACAAGCATCTGCACGACGAACGAGCTCTATGCAATGTCCAAGAAAGTGCCTGTGTGGGAAATGGGCAAGGGGATGGCCTCTTGCAGGTGGGAATATATAGGGAAGGAATAGTGTACACCTTCTGTCGATCTCAGAGGGGTTCAAAGAAAGGTGCTTCTCTTTGGCCCCTCTGAGCAAGAAAGATTCAGGTTAGTGCAAAAAAAGAAACCGATGTACAAAAAATAGGGGAAGATATCCTTATTTTGAGGTGGACCGGTTGATCCCCATGTATGCTCAAGAGTGGGCTCCTGTATGAGGATGGCGAGCGCTGATACCATGTACTGCCTGATTGATGTTCTGGGATTGCTTCAGCGGTTGTTTCTCCGCCCACGCGGTTGATATCTACGAGAAGCAAAATGCCTTTGAAGGCAACTGGCCAATCGGGAATTGTCTCCTATTACACATCTTCACAGCGGTAAACCTAAGAAGTCGGGAAATGAACCCAAGATTCAGAATCGATAATTTCGATATAATCCCACTGAAAATTTGCAGGAAACAAAATAGTCCATGAAGCAAGGACCAAGAAGAAAATGAAAAGGTATATTGTCATTCGCTTATTTCAAACTGTTTTAACGCTCATTATTCTTTCGATGGTCATTTTCGGGCTTGTTCGGCTCAGTGGCGACCCTGCCTTATTAATGCTCCCCGAGGGTGGCACCAAGCAACATTATCGGGAGATCAGAGCTAAATTGGGGTTGGACAAGCCAATCTACGTTCAGTATTGTGTGTTTGTTCTCAACGCCGCTAAAGGTGACTTTGGCAGATCCATCCGTACAAATAGACCCGTCATCGACTCCATCAAAGAGATGCTACCCAATTCGCTGAAGTTAGTTGGAGTTGCTATGTTGATGACTCTCGTTATCAGTATGCCTCTCGGAGTTATGGCGGCGGTCAAAAGAGAGACTTTTGTAGATACTTTTGCAAGAGTTATTGCAGGATTGGGACAGTCTTTACCCACATTCTGGGTGGGATTGATGCTCATACAGTTATTCGTTATCCACTGGGGGATCTTACCTGCTTCAGGAATGGAAACTTGGAAACATTACCTCATGCCCGCTTTTTGCCTCGCTATTTTTATGGTCGCGGGGATAGTCCGTTTGCTTCGTTCTAGCATGTTGGAGGTCTTGGATAGCGAATATATTAAGATGGCAAGGATCAAAGGTGTATCGGAGAGGAGCATTGTCTGGAAACATGCGCTCAGGAATAGCTTGCTTCCCGTAATCAGTTTTGGTGGAATGTACGTAGCTATCATGATCACTGGCGCCGTACTGATAGAAACGGTCTTTGCTTGGCCAGGAGTTGGTCGTTTGGCTTACAGTGCAATTATAGGTCAGGACTTCCCCTTAATTCAGGGAGTAATTTTGACGGCTGCGGTTATAGTGATGGTAGCAAATCTATCAACCGATATCTTATATGCCTATTTGGACCCGCGTATCAGGTATGGGGTATAAGTAATCTGAAAGAAGAAAAGGTTAAGAAATTGAAATTGTGGCGCTATCCTGTTATCTCTGGTTCCATTATTCTTATCTTTATTTTTCTAGCTCTTTTCGGCGAGTCTATAGCTCCTTATCCACCAAATGAGATCAACCTCTCAGAGAGGTTACTTCCTCCATTTTGGCAAGGGACCGGGAGTATGACTCATCCCATGGGAACCGATATGTTGGGCCGTGACATGCTGAGCCGCATTATGTCGGGGGCAAGGGTCTCATTTATCGTTGCTGTCTTGGCGCTTACCCTCGGGGGCTTGGCAGGTACGGCTTTAGGGATAATGTCAGGTTACTACGGAGGTAAGGTGGATGCGATTTTAATGAGGGCGGCCGATGCTACGCTTGCGTTTCCCATTATTCTCCTAGCGATGCTGTTAGCTATTATTTTGGGACCGAGTATACAAAATGTGGTCATTTCTTTAGGCTTAGTGCTTTGGGCACGATATGCCCGGGTTATCCGCGGAGAGGTCCTGAGTTTGAAGGAGCGAGATTTTGTGGCGCTGGCTCGAGTAGCCGGCGCCTCCAACCCGCGTATAATGTTTCTACACCTGTTCCTCAATATACGAAGTACACTGCTAGTTTTGCTGACACTTCAGGTGGGTTGGGTCATTATTGTCGAAGCGTCTTTGAGCTTTCTGGGTGCCGGTATTCCTGGACCAAGCCCCGTCTGGGGTTCCATGATTGCGAAAGGCAGAGAGTATATCTCGTTGGCGTGGTGGATTCCATTCTTTCCAGGTTTTTCCGTCGCTTTGGTCTGCTTAAGTTTTAACATGGTAGGAGACTGGCTTCGGGAGATACTCGATCCGAAATTGAGGCAGGTCGGCGGGGGCGCATAATCATGGACTTTCTCGAAGTGAATGAGTTAAAGACCTATTTCTTCACCCGCAGAGGAATTCTTAAAGCAGTGGATGGTGTAAGCTTTAAGGTGAAAGAGGGGGAAACCTTTGGCTTAGTCGGGGAATCGGGATGTGGAAAGACCATGACCGCTCTTTCTATTATGAGGTTAGTACCTGAACCAGGGGGCCGGATTGTCGGAGGCGAGATTCTGCTCCAGGGTGAAAACCTTGTTAAGAAGAATGGGAAGGAAATGAGAAAAATCCGGGGGAGCAAGATATCGATGATTCTTCAAGACCCCATGATGTCTCTGAACCCAGTGTTTACGATCGGAAATCAGTTGACTGAGGCAATCAAAATACACATTGGTTTGAAAGGGCAAAGTTTGTGGGATAGGGCTAAGAAAATACTGCAAATGGTTCACATCCCTTCTCCTGAGGTATGCCTGAAAAACTGGCCTCATCAATTAAGCGGGGGGATGAGACAAAGGGTGGTTGGAGCCATATCGATCTCCTGCGAACCAAGGCTTCTTATTGCTGATGAACCTACGACCTCCTTGGATGCAACCATTCAGATTCAATATCTTCGTCTGCTCCAAGAACTCCAGAACCAGGCGGGTCTATCGTTAATCTTTATCACCCATGACTTTGGAATCATCGCCCGCATGTGTCAGAGGGCTGCGGTCATGTATGCCGGTAAAATCGTAGAAATTGCCAATGTGAAAGAGTTATTTGACCATCCTGCTCATCCTTACACTCAGGCCTTAATGAAATCGGTGCCCAAAGTAGAGGAGAGGGTAGAGAGGCTGGCGAGTATCCAAGGGCAGCCCCCTCTTCTTCATCATCTTCCCCCCGGATGCATTTTTGCCCCCCGTTGTGGCTCTGAGAAGCGCAAGTGTCAGCTTAATGAATATCCCCCTTCGATTGAGATAAAAAATGGGCACTGGGTGAGTTGCTGGCGATATCATTGAAGGAGCCATCAGTGACTACGATTTTACAGGTAAAAGGATTAAAAAAATACTTTCCTGTATTCAGTGGAAACATCCTGGCAAAAAAGGCTGGTTGGATAAAGGCTGTAGACGAAGTCAGCTTTTCCATTGACGAGGGGGAGACGTTTGGCCTGGTGGGTGAGTCAGGGTGTGGAAAAACTACTATCTCAAAACTCATTCTTCTTCTCGAGAAAGCGACCTCCGGTTCAGTCCTTTTTCATGGTGAAAATGTATTTGAGCTAAGGGGAAAGGGCCTTCATCAATACCGTTCTTTGGTTCAAGCCGTTTTCCAGGATCCTACCAGTTCTCTCAATCCCCGATTGAGAGTGGGTTCGATTGTGGCGGAGCCCCTCGTCGTCAACAGCTCCCTCCCGAGAAAATTGGTGAGGGAAAAGGTAGAGGAAACGTTAGACCGGGTAGGGCTCAGTAACGAAGCACCAAAACTGTTCCCACACGAATTCAGCGGAGGGCAGAGGCAAAGGATCGCTATCGCTCGGGCGCTGATTGTACGTCCCCGTCTGATTGTTCTTGATGAGCCAGTATCTGCATTAGACGTTTCGATACAGGCTCAGATTATGAATCTCCTCAAAGATTTGCAGTCAGAGTCAAATATCTCTTACCTGTTCATCGCTCATAACTTGGCTACTGTCAGATATATGAGCCACCGAATAGGAGTGATGTACCTCGGGAAGTTAATGGAGCGAGGCCCAGCAGAGGAAGTTTATCTCAATCGTATCCATCCCTATACAAAAGCCCTCTTTTCAGCGGCCTTACCATCTCACCCTGATATAATCAAGGAGGAAATTGTGTTAACGGGCGAAGTGCCCACTGCCTTGAACCTTTCCCCTGGCTGCCGTTTCTATTCTCGTTGTCCCTCCGTAATGTCGATCTGTTCAAAAATTGAACCTGAATTGAAAGAGACAGCCACGGATCACTATGTTGCCTGTCATTTATATCATCAGTAGTCCTTTGGAGCATAAAGCCCTGTGAAATTCTACACCCCATCCACTGAGATTTTTTTTGTAACCGTTTCAGAAACGAAGGGCCGAGAATGAAATTATCTGAAGCCATTCAGCTCGGTACAATGTCGTTAAAAATAGGGTTGTTTCCCCTCCCGTGCTAACAAAGTATGCTACAGAAGTTGGCTTCCTTATAGACCAGTTGATTGCATTCTATCGAGAACGTGCCAGAGGTGGAGTGGGATTAATCATCGTACGGCTGCGAAGAGATTGAATGTGAGAGAAGAAGAAATCATGGAACGAAAGAAGAATGTCAATATATCAAGAATGTCCCTCTCTGAAAGGACGCCCTTTCAGAAAACCTCTGCCGGTGTACCGGATATGAAGCCATCTGGCAAGCCTCCCTCCTTGCGCGGCAGCGGCTCAACTCCAAGGCGTGATCAGCAGTCTTCCCTTTCGAGGTGGAAACGATGAGGAACTACTTCTTTCTTGTGGGGGTTGCAGCGGTTGGCGGGGTGCTGGTGGCCCTTCAATCTCAGTTCATGGGTTTGATGGACAAGGCGATGGGTACTCTGGAGAGTGTGTTTGTCACCTATGCGAGCGGAGGCATCTTGATCGCAATCGTTATGCTGGTCCATGGAGGAGGAAACTTGACGGTATGGCGCGCTCTTCCGTGGTATGCACTGACGGCGGGAGCTATGGGCCTGATCATCGTGGGAAGCATCGCTTACACTGTGCCGCGTTTGGGCCTGGTGCTTGCATTTACGATTCTGGTGACTTCACAGTTTCTGATGGGCGCAGCGCTCGATCATTTCGGGCTTTTGGGCGCTCCGGTCCGACCGCTTGATCTATCCCGCCTCCTGGGCGTCGCGGTCCTCCTAGTAGGAATCTGGCTGATCATGCGATGAAGCGGATGTTGTACGGCTAAGTTCTTACCATGCCGTTGGACCCGCTCGGCTCACGGCTTCTTGCCTCCATCTGCGAAAGCTTGAGTTTGATTAGTTCGATAAGTTTGTCGGAAACTCCGTGGGGGTAGAGTTTGAATATTTCTGAAAGCCTCCCGGCCAGTTTCTGCACGATCTTGTCA
>JAHECH010000284.1 GCA_024641835.1 Deltaproteobacteria bacterium | reverse complement strand
AGGTGCTGGAGGCGGTCAGGCATTTTGCAGAAAAGGGCAAACCCATTGCGGCTATCTGTCACGGGGCCCAGGTGCTGGCTGCAGCCGGCGTCATCAAGGGGAAAGGTTGCACGGCGTATCCCGCAGTGGGACCCGATGTGAAGAGTGCAGGAGGCAAGTGGGTGGATGTTCCTGTGGATAAAGCCCACGTAGATGGGAATCTGGTGACTGCGCCTGCCTGGCCGGCCCATCCCGAATGGCTGGCGAAGTTTCTCAAGGTTCTGGGAACAAAGATAGAGCCGTAGTCGATCGGTTGAAAATGCTCCGGATACTTTTTTCGATTTTCATCGAGGGGGACATTCGCGAAATGCTGAAATTCTATCTGGTGTCCCCCTCGCACCCTATTCATGGGAGGAATGAAAGGTGAATCTTGCACACTTTCCACGCCGACGTTACACAAAGGGATGGACTCCGATTGAGGAATTGAGTCGCCTTTCTGAGAATCTTGGCGGGCCCCGCATTTATGTTAAGAGAGATGATCTCGTTGGACTAGCAGGCGGTGGAAACAAGACTAGGAAGCTGGAGTTCGTGGTGGCTGACGCTTTGCTGAAGGGAGCAGACACACTCATCACTTGTGGGGCGGTCCAATCCAATCATTGTCGCTTGACGTTGGCGGCGGCGATTAAAGAAGGTCTTAGGTGTCGCCTTGTCTTGGAAGAACGTGTCTCAAAAAGTTACAATCCACTGGCTAGTGGCAACAACTTCCTATTTAATTTGATGGGTGTGGAAAAGGTAAAGGTCGTTAAGGGCGGCTCCGATATGATGGCAGAAATGGAAGCCTTTGCTGCCGAAGTGGCGGAAGAAGGCAGGCGGGCCTATGTCATTGCAGGCGGTGCGTCTACACCCCTAGGTGCTCTTGGATACGTGGCCTGTGCCGAGGAGATTTTGTTTCAGTGCTTTGACATGGGGTTAAGGATCGATCATATTGTCTGCGCAAGCGGAAGCGGCGGGACGCATTCTGGCTTACTCGCTGGCTTTTTTGGAACTAATGGCCAAATACCGGTGATTGGAATAAATGTAAGTCGATCTAAGAAATCTCAGGAAGAGCTAGTTTATAAGCTTGCAAGAGAAACCGCAAATTATGCGGGGATAAGAGGAGAGGTTCCTCGAGAGTCTGTGCTCTGTTTTGATGAATATGTCGGCGCAGGTTACTCATTGCCGTCGCGCGAAATGGTTGAAGCAGTGAAGTTGGTTGCCCGAACTGAGGCAATTCTGCTAGATCCAGTTTATACCGGCAAGGCCATGGCTGGGTTGATCGACCTGGTCCGAAAGGGTTATTTGAAGAAAGGCGAAAACGTACTCTTTTTGCACACTGGCGGTTCGCCAGCCTTATACGCATACTTAGAGACTTTTGCGGGTTGATGGAGTCTTCATCTCGGTTAAGCTTCGAAAAAGGCCCTTATGCTGCACGCGGGAGTGTTTTCCTTCTCCCTCCTGGTATATAAGGTTCGTGAAATGGTGAGATTCTTTCCGGTGTCCCCCTCGCGCCCCCGAGGTCCTCATTGAGAATGCAGATCCTACAGCCAATGACCACTCAAGGAGCGGTATAGGTTTCAGCGATCGAGTAGTGCCTCACAAACTTCTCGTATTCTACCATCATAGCCTGGACCGCGGCAGGAACAACCGCAACTTCGGGGTTCTCACCCGCAAATTGCTTGATAGCCTCGATGGATTCCCAGACGGTGACAATCAAAAACTCTTCGCCGGCCCGTACGGTGCGCTGAAGAATCGAAGCGCTGACAAAGCCGCGGATATTTGCGAGAATCGGGAATGTCTCACTGCGCAAATGATCTATGTATCTTTTGGCGTGAGATGGTTTTGCAATTCCGATCCATTGTCGCGAGATCACTGGTTCCTCCTCATTCCGCAAGTGGCGGGGCCCGCGTCTCACCTTTCGATACCCGATTTACGGCTTATTATTGACTGGTGAGACCTCAGCCCTCCTATTTTCAGGGCAAGGAAGGAATCTCCGACTACTTGCTGTGGCCTTTCCCGTTGCCTTTCCCTTTTCCCTGCACACCACCGGCGCTTCCACCCGGCTCGCCAGTGAAGACGAAATCACCGCGCTTTAGGGCGTGGAATTCAGGAGAGCCTGGCTTTATGCCGAGTTCTTTGGCGATGACTCCCCTGCACGTGAACCGTGTCATTGTTTGATATCATTAGCATGAGTATCCCGTTGTCGTCAAAGGGAGGCATCGCCGACACCTCGCTTTTCTGTAAGCTGCTAGCTTGATATCGCCCTCTTTTGAATATTAGACAAAAAGCAGCAATGTTTTCACGTGCTCAGGGTGCCTCCTCAAATTGCTTCTCGGTTAAAACACTTCTCCTCAAGAGGTCCTTCCCCTCTGTCTCCCATCGTCATTACCAAAAGTGGCTGAGGTACTATACTTGACTTCTGCCGCAAATACTTCCTCTTACAAAAGGCAGGGGATAAAGGGGAGGGAGGGGTTGAAATCCCTCCCCTACAGCTTATTGACTGCGGACTGGAAGACCACCCCCAGCGGGGTCAGATGGGTTCTGACCGTGCGCCGTAGGCCTTGTCCCTGTGCCGTCTCTTTTATGCTCTTGTGAGCTGACGATACTTGATTCGGTGCGGCTGGGAGGCTGCCTCCCCAAGGCGGGATCGCTTGTCAGCCTCATATTCGGAGTAGTTGCCGTCAAACCAGTAGACCTTGCTGTCCCCTTCAAAGGCGAGGATGTGGGTGGCAACCCTGTCGAGAAACCAGCGATCGTGGCTGATCACGACGACACAGCCGCCAAAGCTCTCCAGAGCCTCTTCCAGAGCACGCAAGGTGTTCACGTCGAGGTCGTTGGTCGGTTCATCCAGGAGCAACACATTGGCTCCCTGTTTCAGCATCCTGGCGAGATGAACCCGGTTCCGTTCTCCACCAGATATCATGGCTACCTTTTTCTGCTGATCAGTGCCGGAAAAGTTGAAGCGTGCCACGTATGCCCGGGAATTAACCTCCCGATTGCCGAGTTGGACTGTGTCCAGCCTGTCTGAGATGACTTCCCAAATGTTCTTTGCAGGATCAAGATCGTCGCGTGACTGGTCCACATAAGCGAGCTTTACTGTTTCGCCGAGCCTGAATGAGCCTGAGGTCGGTTCCTCCTGGGCTGTGATCATCCTGAAAAGGGT
Source organism: Deltaproteobacteria bacterium (assembly GCA_024641835.1). Classification (GTDB taxonomy): domain Bacteria; phylum Desulfobacterota; class DSM-4660; order Desulfatiglandales; family HGW-15; genus JAHECH01. The sequence goes on along the minus strand of JAHECH010000284.1, from coordinate 2,996 downwards.
GGTCTTGCCCGCACCGTTGGGACCGATGATTCCCACGATAGCGCCAGGGGGGATAGAACAGGTGAGGTTCTCCATCAGGAGCCGATCTCCGTAAGCCTTGCTCACATTCTTGGCTTCGATCACCACATTGCCAAGGCGGGGACCCGGGGGGATGTAGATTTCCAGTTCCCTGTCTCTTTTTTCCGTATCCTGGTTGACCAGTGCCTCATAGGCGTTGATTCGCGCTTTGGCCTTGGCATGCCTTCCCTTGGGCGTCATCCTGATCCACTCGAGTTCCCGCTCAAGGGTTTTCTGGCGCCTGCTCTCCGACTTCTCCTCATGTTTCAGGCGAAGCTGCTTCTGCTCCAGCCAGGAAGAGTAGTTGCCTTTCCAGGGGATGCCTTCACCACGATCCAGTTCCAGGATCCATCCAGCCACGTTGTCCAGGAAATAACGATCATGAGTCACAGCAATGACCGTGCCCGGATACCGCTGGAGGTGTTGCTCGAGCCACGCGACAGACTCTGCGTCCAGGTGATTGGTGGGCTCATCAAGGAGCAAGATATCCGGCTTTTGGAGGAGTAGCCGGCACAGAGCCACGCGTCTTCTCTCTCCGCCGGAGAGAATCTTTACAGGCGTATCGCCCGGAGGACAGCGGAGGGCGTCCATGGCCATTTCAAGCCGCGAGTCCAGGTCCCAGGCGTCGAGGGCGTCGATCTTTTCTTGGACTTCACCTTGCCGCTCGATGAGCTTGTTCATTTCTTCATCGGACACGGGTTGGGCGAGTTGCTCATTGATGCGGTTGAATTCATCCAGCAAATGGACCGCTTCCTGAGCGCCTTCCCCAACAATCTCGCGAACGGTTTTCGTGGGATCCAGTTGGGGTTCCTGTTCAAGAAGGCCGATCGTATAGCCGGGGGAGAGGATCGTCTGGCCGTTGAATTCTTTATCCACTCCCGCAAAGATGCGAAGAAGGGAGCTCTTGCCGGAGCCATTCAGTCCGATGACGCCTATTTTTGCCCCATAGAAAAAGGAGATGGAGATATCCTTGAGAACCGGTTTCTTGTCATAATACTTGCTCACCCGGATCATGGAATAGATGACTTTATTCGGTTCAGTGCCCATGGAGCTAGCAGACCTCCTTTAAGCTGAAAGAGGGGATACCACGGAGGGGTCCTTTTGGGAAGAGCAATCTGGTATTGAGTCCCAGGAATATCTTAGCTCGGTGCTCAGAGGAAAATTCTTAAAGGAATTCCTGGGTCACCGCCCCGGTGCCGGTAATGCAGCTATAGAAGAAGCTCAATGAACCGTCCATGGAGGGTGTGAACGGAACGAGCCTTCGTCCACACCTTCATGAAGAGGTCTGCTTTGAAGCGGGGCAGGAGCTCAAATCCTTTCATGGTCCCTGCATAAAGACGTTTTTCGTTGAGGAGCTTTATTAGAATCTCGGCGCCAAGCTTTTCTCTGTCCCCTTGCTCTGCTGCTTCGTGGAGCGCTTCCCGAAGAGAGGTCTTGTCCCCTTTCAGGCGAAGGCCCTTCAAGAAGTTGATGATTCGGGCGGTGATGAAAAGGGTGTACAGGTCGTCCCGGCAGAAATGGGCCGTTTCAATGGCCATGGCTGTGGATCTGGATTTGAAAATATCTGTTTCGGTCATCCTGGGGAATTCCAGGGCAATGGGGCATCCTGGGGTGAGGTAAAAGATCGAGGCTCCGATGAGAACGGGCATCGTGGCCATAAGGGCCATCGTATTGACCATGTCATCCAGGGTTTCATAGGGGAGCCCCAGAATCTGGTAAGACACAATATCAAAACCGAGGGCATGAGCCTGGTTGACCACTTCAAGGTATTTTTCCAGGGTGTGGGGACGCCTGAGTCTTGAAAGGACGGGAGCGTTCGAGGTTACAAGGGAGATATTGAGACCTCTGAACCCCGCCCTTTTCATGAGGCTGAGGATCTCCGTATCAATGCTCAGGTAGGAAATCCCGTTCATGGCCGTGAGGCGAAGTTCACCGGGCGGGAATTCCATGATCACAGTTTCGAGGACTTGCTTGAAATCTTCCTTGTTGAAAGTGAGATTATCATCTTCAAAATCAAGGACACGATAACCCTCCTGGTAGCGCTGCCTTATCTCAGAAAGGACAGCTTGGGGTGAACGCCTCTGGAAGGACTCCCCAAACGTCATATGAACAGAACAAAACGTGCATCGGTGCGGGCAGCCTCTCGAAGTGGTGATGAAACAGAGGGGTTTCTTTTCGAAGAGATAACGGCTTTTGTTCAGGTCCGAGAAGTCCGCAATGGGCAACTCTTGGAGAGGGAAATTTTTCTCCACAGGGTTCAAAACGGGTTCTCCATGTCGCTTGAACCCGAGGTTCGGCACATCTTCAAAACGCTGTCCAGCAAGATATGCTTTCAAGAATTCAACGAGCGGCCGCTCTCCTTCGCCACGGATGATGAAGTCCACACTCGGGTCCTCTAGGGCATACAAGGGCGATGCAGAGACATGAGAACCGCCCATCAGCACAGGCACATCATGAACCCTCCTGATTTCTCTGGCGCACGCAATCGCTTCTCGATAATAGGGTGAAAAGAGGGAAGAAATCCCGACAAGATCCGGCCTTTCATTTAAGACATCCCTAGCGAGTTCCTGAAAAGATGCCCCAAAGTGATAATAGTTGTAGAACGCTGAAAAGGGGCTCCTATCTGGGAAAAGGTAATATGGCTTTAGGTAGGAGAGTTCAGCAGGGTACGCTATGGTCTTTCGACCATAGCCCTGATGGTAGTCTCTTACAATGACTTCCACCTCTGGCAGGAACCTCTTAACCACGGCCTTGAGCATACAAAGCCCTAAGGGCTGGAGGCGAATATCCGTATCGTAGAAGTCACGAATCGGAGGTTGTATGAGAAGAACCTTCATCCGCGCACCAAACTTCAAAAGCCCCTTCTCGATGTCCCTGATACTTAGTACGTCGTTTCATAAATTCGATTACGTATCTTGACACAAGGGGTCTGTGATGGG
>JAHECH010000283.1 GCA_024641835.1 Deltaproteobacteria bacterium | reverse complement strand
CAAGTTTCCCTCGCAGATAAGTCGTAGAAAAGACCAGCCCGGGAGCCTCGGAACGCAAGAAAAGGCCCGATCCCTTTCTGTATGTAGAGGCGCTATGCAAACACTCTTGAACGTTACCAAAGGCTTAGGACCTGCGTTGCTGGTGAGATACTTTAAACCTCAAAACTTTTGGGAAAGGAGTGAACCATGAACAAGAGAGCGTTTTGGGTCATCATGGCAACCGTATCCATCATCCTATGTTTTGCCTTCCGGGCTGCTGCTGAAGAAGGCGTCACCGACACGGTTATCCGCATCGGCCAGTGGGGCCCTCAGACCGGTCCTGCGGCACCCTGGGGGGCAGTGGCACGGGGCACCGGTGTCTACTTCCAGATGATCAATGACGAAGGAGGCATCAACGGCCGGAAAATCGAATATCACATGTTCGATGATGCCTACAACCCTGCGAAAACCATGGCCGGCGTCAAGGAACTCCAGGAAGGTGTCGGTATATTCGGCTGGGCCTCGGGTGTCGGAACAGCCTGTGGTCTTGCAGTAAAAGACTACCTCATGGAGAGAAAGATTCCATGGGTGGGCCCTGCAGCCGGGTCTCTTCATTGGATTTCTCCTCCCCAGAAGTATCTATTTGCTGTCTATCCTCTGTACTACACAGAAGCGCGGGTTCTCAGCAATTACGCGGTCACGAAATTGGCAAAAAAAAGAATCGCTATTGTCTACCAGAATGACGATTACGGTATCAATGGCATGCAGGGGGCAGAGTATGAGTTGGCGAAGCACGGCCTGAAACTGGTCGCTTCCGTGCCTGTGGAGATCTCAGATACGGATATGAAGCCCCATGTCATGCAATTGCGCAAGGCAGAGGCTGATGTGGTGCTCCTGTGGGTCACACCCGGTCACGCGGTACGCATTCTTGGGACCGCCGCTGCCATGCAGTACCAACCCCAGTGGATGAGCACCAGCACCTGTTCGGACTTTGCCCTCATGATGAACATCAGCAAGGGCCTCTGGAAAGGCGTGATCGTCACCAACTTCGCAGAGTTGCCTGATTCTCCCTCTCCCTTGATGCAAAAGTACAAGAAGGCTTTTGATAAGTATGCGGCAAAAGGGGAACGATGGGGTGTCTTCTTCTACGCAGGGTTCGGATTCGTGGAGCCCATGGTGGAGGGCCTCAAGAGATGCGGCCGGGATCTCACCAGGGAGCGGTTTGTGAAAGAGATGGAAGGAATCAAGAACTTTAAGGGTATCTTCGGCAGGATCGATTATTCCGCCTTTGAACCGAGCGATGTGTTCTGCAGGCAGGGCCAAAAAGAGGTTTTCGTAACCCAGTGCCTCGCAGATGGGAAAGCGAAGCAACTGACGGACTGGATGGAACCACAATAAACGAGCAAATAGGAACCTGATTCATAGTGCCTGGAGGGGTGTTGCCCCCTCAAACTTGAGGGGCGTTGTCCCCTCAAACTGGAGGGGCGTTGTCCCCTCAAACTGGAGGGGCGTTGCCCCCTCCAGTGTCTGCTATGACCGCAGGAAATCATCTATGGCTTTCTTCAAAGTCGAAAAGCTTTCGATTACCTTTGGCGGTCTCGAAGCCCTTAGGGATATAAGCTTTGAGGTTAAGAAAGGGGAAATCTATGCGATTATAGGACCGAACGGCGCAGGGAAAACGACCCTTTTTAACTGCATCAACGGCATTTACCGTGCAAACAAAGGATACATCATCTACAAGGACAGGGAGATTCAGGACAAAAGGCCGGATCAGATTGCCAGGCTCGGAATCGCAAGGACTTTTCAGAACATCGAGCTTTTCTCCCGTATGAACACCATGGAAAACCTCATGCTGGGCCGCCACAACTTCTTGAAGACAGGCCTCTTTCGCGGGGGCTTTATGTGGGGAAGGAGCTCTTTCGCGGGCCGTGAGGAGGTGGTTCACCGCCGGAGAGTGGAGGAGATAATCGATCTTCTCGATCTCCAGGCCGTAAGAAACAAGTTTGTGGGGTCTCTTCCTTACGGCACGCAGAAGCAGGTGGAACTGGGGCGAGCCCTCGCCCTTGAACCTGAACTCCTGCTCCTCGATGAACCCTGTGCGGGCATGAACTCAGAAGAAAAGCAGGACATGATCTTCTGGATCAAGGACATCCAGGATACCCTGGGAGTGACCATCCTGCTCATTGAACATGACATGAAAATGGTGATGGATATTTCCGAGCGCATTCTTGTGATCAACTTTGGAAGGATGATCACGGAAGGAACTCCTGAAGAGGTACAGAAGCATCCCGAGGTCCTTAAGGCCTATCTCGGAGAGGAAGATGACGTCAGGGGCATTGCTTGAAATAAAGAACATTGAAACTTACTACGGCCTGATTTATGCGCTTCGCGGAGTTTCCCTGGCGGTGGAGGTGGGAACAGTCACTTCTATCCTCGGCAACAACGGTGCTGGAAAATCCACGATCCTGAAGACGGTGCTCGGCCTCATCGAGGATCAGCCTGATAAAGGAACCATTGAATTCATGGGCCGGCGCATCGACGGTAAAGACACAGAAGTCATCATTCGTATGGGCATTTCGTACGTCCCCGAGGGAAGGCAAATTTTTGAAGAGCTGACAGTGGAAGAAAACCTCCTCATGGGCGCCTACCTGAGAAAGGATCGGGCGGGAATAAGAGATGACTTTGAACAGATATACGGCCATTTCCCGGTCCTCGAGGCAAGAAAGAATCAATGGGCGGGAACGCTCTCCGGTGGAGAGCAACAGATGTTGAGCATCGGCCGTGCCCTCATGAACAGCCCCACCCTTCTCTTCCTGGATGAGCCCTCGCTTGGCCTCTCCCCTATCCTCGTCCATGAAATTTTCCAGATCATCAAGAGCATCAATGAGGAAGGGGTCAGCATCTTGCTTGTGGAGCAGAACGCGCGGATGGCCCTGGCGATTTCCGATTTTGGCCTCATTCTTGAAAACGGCCGGTTTGTCATGAAAGGAAATGCCAGGGATCTCATGGAAGACAAGGATGTAAAAGAGTTCTACATGGGTATCCACTCCGAGGAGTCTGCAAAAGGCTACCAGCGCTGGAAAAGGAAAAAGAGGTGGAGATGAAATCGCTTCACGATTTCATAGAAAGCGGCTTCGCCGCCCTGAAATACTCATGTGCAGATTTCTTGGGTAGCTGAAGAGATGGAAACGTCACCGAAAATTTTCAGGGAAACGGTCAAGAAGTATGGGGGCCATGTGGCCATGCGCAAGAAAGAGTTCGGCCTTTGGCATGATATTTCATGGGACGAGTTCTACCGGATTGTCAGGTACGTGGGCTCGGCTCTGATTTCCATGGGCCTGCAGAAGGGAGACTGCGTTTCCATCATCGGGGACAATTGCCCGGAATGGGTCATCATTGATATGGGGATCCAGTGTGCCGCAGGCGTCGCTGTGGGTGTCTATGCGACGAACGCCTCGCCCCAGGTGGAGTACGTGATCCGGAATTCAGAGTCCAAGTTCTTCTTCGTGGAGAACGAAGAGCAACTCGATAAGTGGCTCAACTTCAGGGACAACGTTCCTCTGTTGAAAAAAGTCATTGTCTGGGATCTCGAAGGACTCAGGCATTTCAAGGATCCCATGGTTATGACCTATGATGAACTTCTCGAAGTGGGGAAACAGGTGGTTGAGCGTGAACCGGATATTCTTGAAAAACGCATGGACAATGTGGAGACGGAAGATGTGGCAATGCTCATTTATACATCCGGCACCACCGGGCCTCCCAAAGGAGCCATGCTCTCCCATAGAAACATGACATGGATGGGAAGGGCGATCACCACGGACAACCCCATGTATGATACGGACGAGGTCATATCCTTCCTACCTCTCTGCCATGTTTTCGAGCAACTCTTCTCAGTTCTCGGCCATATCACCCATGCCTACACGGTGAATTTCATCGAAAGCCCGGATACCGTGGCCGATAACATGATCGAGATCTCTCCAACGGTTGGATACGCAGTGCCTCGCATCTGGGAGAAATATTACTCCACCATCACCATCAAGATGTCCGATGCCACCTGGTTCAAAAGGATCGTCTTCTACGTAGCCCTGAACATCGGCCAGAAAAGAGCGACTCTCAAGATGCATTTCAAGAATGTTCCCGCCCATCTGGAAGCGCTCTACCGGCTCGCCTATTTTGCCGTTTTCCGAAAGCTCAAAGAGAGATTGGGGTTTGATAGGATGCGGATGGCTTACTCGGGTGCGGCCCCTATCTCGCCGGATGTGCTCCATTTCTTCCAGTCCATCGGCGTCAATCTTGTGGAGGGTTACGGCCAAACAGAGGGGACAGGTGTGACCTGTGTCTCCCGCATGGGACGCGTGAAGTTCGGAACGGTCGGGCCGCCCCTCACGGGTACGGAGGTTCGAATCGCTGAGGACGGAGAGATCCTGGTCCGGTCTCCGAGCGTGTTCAAGGGATACTTTAAGAACCCCGAAGCAACCGCAGAAACCATCAAGGACGGATGGCTTCACTCAGGAGACGTGGGAGAAATCGACGAGGACGGCTATTTGAAGATCACTGACCGGAAAAAAGACATCATCATCACCGCTGGCGGAAAAAACATCACCCCTCAGTATATCGAAAACAAACTGAAATTTAGTCCCTACATCAATGACGCCGTGGTCATCGGGGATCGACGAAAGTACTTGGTCTGCCTGATCATGATTGACGAGGACAACGTGGTCAAATACGCCCAGGACAACAAGATACAGTTCTCCACGTACAAAGACCTCACACGGGCGCCGGAGATCATCAAGCGGATTCAGGGTGAGGTGGACAAGGTGAACGAAACCCTCTCTCAGGTGGAAAAAGTAAAGAAGTTCACCATCCTGCCAAAGAAGCTGTATGAAGAAGACGGCGAGGTGACGCCCACCATGAAGGTGAAGAGAAAATATGTGAACCAGGCATTTTCGGATCTCATCGAAGGCATGTATAAAGGGAAAGGCATAGACTAGTCATTGACCGTTGGCCATTGGCCATGAAGAGCGGTGAGCGGTCAGGTTTTCTTTCTGCTTTTCCTTGTTCCTTGTACCTTTACGTAATCACGCTTCCTATAATTTCAGTGATCCGGGTGATCCCCTTTTCCTCGCAATATCTTCTGAGCCCCTCCACTATCTCCAGCATTGCCCTCGGGTTCACAAAATTCGCTGTTCCCACCTGCACAGCCCTGGCACCGGCAATGAGAAACTCCAGGGCATCCCTGTAGTCCATAATGCCTCCAATGCCGATCACCGGAATTTTCACCGTCTTTGCCACCTGGTAGACCATGCGAACCGCCACCGGCCGGATGGCAGGGCCTGACAGCCCGCCAAAAATATTAGCGAGCTTCGGTCTTCGGGTCTCCACATCAATGGCCATGCCTGTAATGGTGTTGATCATGGAGATGATATGGGCTCCGGCACTCTCCACAGCCGTTGCAATAACCCTGATATCCGCCACATTCGGAGTCAGTTTGACAATAACCGGCTTGTCCGTGTTCTTCACCACTTTCTCTGTCACCCTGGCGGACACGTCAGGATCAACGCCAAAAACCATTCCCCCGCACTCCACGTTCGGGCATGAAATGTTCACTTCAAGAGCTGAAATGCCATCCACCCCTTTCAGCACAGAGGCGAGTTCCCCATAATCATCCATGTGATGCCCATAGATGTTGACGATGATGTTTGTCTTCAGGCCTCTGAGCCTGGGAAGTTTGTCTCTGAGAAAAGCCTCGACTCCCATATTGGCAAGACCGATGGCATTCAGCATGCCGCAGGGAGTCTCCACGGTCCTCGGCGGCGCGTTTCCTGCCATGGATTTAAGGGACAGGCCCTTAACAACGATCCCACCCAGAAGATCGAGATCCATGAGAGGCGCATACTCCAGCCCGTAGCCGAAAGTCCCGGAGGCTGCGATGACAGGGTTCTTCAGTTCCAGAGGACCAATTTTAGTTTTTAGGTCAGGTATCATGACTCCCATTAGGATTCTTTTTGGTTCCCGACTTTGAAAAATCCGAAGCTCCAAGCACGAAATCCGAAACAAACTCAAATGACCGAAATGGAAAACAAGGAGCTTTTGACATTGGCTATTTGGATTTTTAAATTGTTTCGGATTTGGGATTTCGATCTTGGAATTTGCTCATAAGTTAAGTGACCCCCGGCAAAGCCGGGGGCTTATTATTTGTTAGCCTCCAAAGGAGGCCAGTTCATGAGTC
>JAHECH010000282.1 GCA_024641835.1 Deltaproteobacteria bacterium | reverse complement strand
AGAGTGGTCGGCTGTCTTCCCGGTTCAGGTCGCGCAGCCCGTCCCAATTCGACTTGGCAGCATTGGATGAAATGGTCATAACGTTACGACTACATTACGTCACAATGAATGTCAAGTACCGATTAGGCCAGGGCAGACCCCAGGATCCGGCCAGAAAACAGCCATCTTTACCGTCGAAAAATGAGCTATAGGCCCATTTTGATGGCAAGAATAGCGTTCTAAGCCCTCAAACAGGCTGGTTTTCATCTCCTTTCTTGAGCATTTCAAGCACCTGGCTTGGTCCGACCCAATGCCGTTAACTTAAGGAAGATCTCGTTGGTCCACGCTGTCACCCCGGCGAAAGCCGGGGTCCAGAGGAGTTGAAAAGCCTGGATTCCGGCTTTCGCCGGAATGACGCTCAGGACTTTCACATCACGGTCAAGGAGGTTAAGTTAACGGCATTGGGTCGGACCCAATGCCGTTAACTTAAGGAAAATCTCGTTGGTCCACACTGTCACCCCGGCGAAAGCCGGGGTCCAGAGGAGTTGAAAAGCCTGGATTCCGGCTTTCGCCGGAATGACGCTCAGGACTTTCACATCGCGGTCAGGGAGCTTAAGTTAACAGCATTGGGTCCGACCCCATTGCCAATTGCCATTGCGTAACTTTCTTCTGATTTTCGCCACCGGTATAATCCCTGCCGCCACTCTTGTCTAAATGACAAATAAACTTGACAAAAAGAAAAATAACGTAAACAATCGGCAGCCTGAACGAAACATCGGATGCAAAGCATGTCTAAGTCCATACCACAGCTTAAGATAGTCAATCGCCTGCATGTTTTCCGGGCAGAACGACGGATGACCCAGGAGCAACTCGCGAAAGAAGTAGGTGTAACACGGGCAACCATTGTTGCCATCGAGGGAGGGAACTACAACCCTTCCCTTGAGTTGGCGTTTCGCATTGCGCGTTATTTTAGAGCAGACATAAATGCGATTTTTTCAATTGAGGAGGAGATGAAATGAAGAGGTGTGACTCAATACTATTGAAGGTTTTTTTCTGCGGGCTTCCTGCAATCGTTGCCTTTGCTGTTTTTTCTTACTCTTACAGCTTGGGAGCTCTTACCCACGGCTATATCTATATGAGATTACTGAACAGTCTTGCAGGCCTCGTCATTGCTGTTTGGATGACGCTTTCCCTTTATCTGAGCTTCCGGTTGATGGTTTCCAGTTCGTTTCGTGATCAGGTAATAGCCAAGCTTACATTCATCCGAGAGCGTGACGAACGAGAAGCCATATTAACAGGAAAAGCTACCAGGACAACATTTCTGACCTCGCTTGCTATCCTGATTTTCCTTTTTTGCCTTTCCTGTTTTCAGGTTTCTGTTTATAGAGTACCAGCGGAAAAGGCCGTTGATGGTAAAACTGGGATTGTTTCATTGGGTCTTGGTTTCAATCTGTTGGAGCACTCCGAACAAGATAGACCAAAAGATACAATTCAAAAGAAGGACATATTCTCTTACACGGGTCTGCCTGTCTCCAGCACAGCGGTGATCTTGATGTTAATCGGATGGCAGATCATCTCTTACAATTATTCGATGCGGCGATTGACAAAGTGATTATGAGGTAACCGGAAAGTTCAGCGGACCGACTGGAGTGACGCCAGGCGCTAAGAAACGGCACTGACGTTGAAAGTCCCACGTCTGCCGGGTCCGTTGGAACGGCACGTCAGCCTGTCCCGACAAGATAGCCTCATCATCCCTAGTGCTTGATATCATTTGTCCATGCTTCAGCAATCCTGGGATTACGCTCAAGAAAATCTCTACGAACTTCATCTTTAACCGTATTCAGTGGGCATGCGAAGTTCATACACTGGGAACAAAGAAACATTCGTAATGTCATAAAAAAGCTTGCCGTGGTTATAAGATAAACAACCAGCAGAAACAATTGAAAATGGAAAACCAAAAAAAAGAGAGGATATCCCCAGAAAAGTGCAAACCCGGCAAAAAATATAACCTTTTCCCAAAATGTCATCGGCCCCGGTCGGTATTTCCAAATTTTGGGTGAACCGTAATTGGCCCAGCATTTCAATTAACTTCCTTCTTCAGCATAGTGAGGGCAATGAGAACACATCACTCTGATTTCAACAAAACCAAAGTATCCAATGATCATAATCAGCCATGGAAATAACCACCATCCGCTTTGATGATAGATTCCAGCTCCCCCTAAAAGAAAAGAGGGAAAAACAATCAACAAGAAATGTATCAAATCCTTCAGGGTAGAATGGCAATGCAGTGTTTCGCGAACTGCACAATTATCACATGTCCCAACTATGCAGGTTGCAATCGGTTTGTTGGGATCCAGGAATTTCATCTCAAATCTCCACTAAAATTAATGAGGCTTAACCGGGCGTCGACCCATAGCACCAAGCTTGTGGAGATGAAGGCAGATGCAAGTGCCCCTTGACCTGAGGTCGGACCAGAATAACACCTGTCTCGCCTTCACAACCTTATGCCTCCGGCTGTAAAACACTTTCTGCACCAACGTCCCCTTATCACGTTTGTTAGGCTGATTGCGCCCCTCCATCAGCAATTGTTCTAACGATCGATAAGGTCACAGTAGTAGAACCTGTTCTCTCGCAATACCTTTTCTCCGAGACTGAAAGGTATTCGTTTCTTGAAGATCGGCCCGTCATACACAAATGAGTGATATTCGCCATTCTCTCCGCAACGGTCGACCCCGACCGGCAATTGTGACAAAAACTCCTCGTCAATTTCTCTTCCAACAAATTCCTTTCCCAATACTTTTGTGTCGACACAGGTAGTGATTGCTTTGAACCTCGAGGCGATGAATCCGCGTGCCAATTCATTCGTGTCCATCTTCCAGATCGGGAAAAGGCCGTGCATGTTCAGCAGACTGAGTCTCTCTTCCCTATACTTTCTCAAATCCTCTAAGAAGATGTCCCCAAAGACTACCGAGGTGATACCTGAGTCCTGATATTTCGACAGTACCTTCCCCATACTCGACTCGTACTCTGCATTCGAGGCATCCATCGTGATGAACACCTCTTCCAATCTGATACCCAACGATTCAGCTTGCTGTTCAAGCAAGATGCGTCTTACCCCGTGCATACTGATTCTGTCGTAGTCCCTTGTTACAGTGGTCAGCAACGCCGCCACTTCGTGGCGCCCGCTGTTCAGTGTTTCAGACAATGCCATTGCGCTGTCTTTTCCACCGCTCCACGACACCAAAACGCGCTCCATCCTATCCTCCCCCCAGCTTAACGCTCGGCATCAGCGGCGGTGATCGTAGCGAGCCGCGAAGCGAGTCCACTGCATGCCGTTTGTTCAGGTGCGACGTCGGCGAATCAATCCATAATTTTATCTAAGCCTCTGATGAGGCCGACATAATCTTTCACTTTATGCACTGCTAAAAGCGTGCCCTGTATGTACGGCTCTGCTCCGCTTCCGGCATCATGACGAATGGTCAGACGCTCATCCTTTGCGCCGAGGATTGCTTCAACACTGATCACGTAACTCGGCAGACGAATCGAATGAATCTGGCTTCCGTTCAAGGTGGTCCCCCGGCTTTCTTTCTCTCCAATCGTCTTTTCAATCGGGTGGGTGACTTCCGGTCTTCTGATTTCTGAGAGTCGAAACGCCAATTCGCGCGCTGTGCCACTCGGCGCGTCCTCTTTGGCATCTGAGGCGTAATCTATGATCTCCCAATGGGATAGATACTTCGCCGCTTCACAAGCAAAGCGCTGTAGCAGCACTGCTGTAATAGCAAAATTCCCGGCAGCTATCACACCGACTTTGTTATCCAAAGCGGCTTGGTTGATTTCAACAAAATCCTCAGACGTCAAGCCTGAAGAACCGATGACCACATGGACGCCCTTTGTTATTGCCGTCATCACATTGGCTTTCACCACATCTGCTCTTGTATAATCAACTAACACGTCGGTTGGTGTAACGAGAGCTTCGGCGACTGATCCGCTGACCGTCAAGTCAAGGTTTAATTCTCCGATAGCAGCTTTCAGGCTTTGCCCTTTATGACTGCGAGAGACAGCACCGACAAGACTTAGATCGCCTGCTTCAGACACAGCTCTACAAAGGGGTTTCCCGACCCATCCGGTCGCACCCGCAACACATATCTTTAGTCTCATAGGTCCAAAGCCTCCCAAACTATAGATTCCCGCAGCCGGGTCGGACCAAGCTACTCGGCTGATATTCAAGAAATGTCACCGCAAAAGTAGGTTCAAGCCTTAAACCTTCATTTTCATGCCGCAAAATCGCCTTCTAAGTTACCGCTGCACGCCCTTCTCAATGGGCGATATTTTTCTTAGGAAGGCCCATTACCTGGCAAAAATATCGTTCTAAGGCCCTAAAGAGGGCCATTCTTATATCATTACTTCAGCATTTCAAGTACATGCCTTGGTCCGACCCAATGCCGTTAACTTAAGGAAAATCTCGTTGGTCCACACCGTCACCCCGGCGAAAGCCGGGGTCCAGGGGAGTTGAAAAGACTAGATTCCGGCTGGAGTTTATCCCGCACTTGATGCGGGGCCGGAATGACGCTCACGGCTTTCACATCACGCTCAGGGAGCTTAAGTTAACAGCATTGGGTCCGACCCCAGCCGCCGAAGGATTTAAAAAAGCTAGGATTCCTCCCATAGAGCCCATAAACCACGAACCCTAGAACGACGGTGATCAATAACTTTTTCACATTTTCCGGTTTCGGTTAGCCTAGTAGTTTGAGAAATAAAACGATGAAGTCACCTTCCGCTGTGAACCGCAGCTAACACCGGTCTGGTGTACTGACAAGTTGGCCATACCCTTATTTCTTGGGGAAATACTTCACATCGCCTATATTCTTAAAATCTGAATCTTGAGTCCAGATGGTGGCGGCGAATTGTTTTGCTGTTGCGAGAATAATGCTGTCAGCCATTGGAAGATTATGCGCCAGACTAATTTTTGAGGCAGCAATCGCCAGTGAAGCGGTCAGATCCACAACTGTTCCCTTTCGCATAGCAACAGCCGCTTGCAACGCTTCATTCTCGCTTGACTCGCGAAGAACCACCTTGAAGACCTCATAGATCGTTACCGTTGGAACAACAAGCGAAGCTGTATCATTTAAGGGGGCTAAGAAATATTTGGCATTCGGCTCATCCGCAAAGTATGCAAGCCAACCCGAGGAATCGACGATGTTCATACCCTATCTTCCTCTCGTTCGAACTCCGTATTTATCCCTTTCACAAACCCCCGGAGCTCTTTAATGTCCCGTTCCGGGACAAGTTCGATCCGTCCGCCATATTCTATAACCTGCATTTTTTGACCTGGGCGAAGGTGCAACGCCTCCCTCACTGCTTTGGGTATAACGACTTGATATTTTGGAGATACGGTTACAGTTTGCATGCCAAAGCCTCCATCGATCCTATTTCGTATTACAATAATGTGTTCGATAAGGTTTGTCAATTTCTTTGATTGGAAGGTACCTTGGCTTCACCGGCGGGTTGATAGGCCAAATAGACCCAGGAATATAATGCCGCTTCGCCCGTGCCATTCATAGCCCCTTTGTTAGAAGGCCCATTTGCCTGGCAAAAATAGCCTCCTAAACCCCAAAATAGGGCGGTTTTCGCATCCTTAATTCAGCATTTCAAGCACTTGCCTTGGCCCGACCCAGCCAACAGCCAACATTAGGAATTCCAGCCTTATTAACAAAATTGCTTCTAATCGGTCATCCGGCGAGCTATTTTGACAAACGCGCATAAGCCAGCAGGTAAAATGCCGCCAATCCACGGTATGGCTTAAAGGATGATAATTTTCTCATGGTTCCTTGTGGCGATAAACGCTGTCCACGACCGAGATAGCGACCAACAATACTTCTAATACCGAGATCATCAGAAGGGACACGGTCCGGACGGCTCAGACCTCGAACAAGGAAATACTCTGCGGACCACGGCCCAAGACCCCGTACCTGGAGGAGAAGAGATCGAACATCTTCGTCGGGCATCGCCTCTAACCGGTCAAGATCAAGCAGCCCATTAGCCACCTTATAAGCCAATCCCTTCACATACTCTGCTTTGCGGTGAGAAAGTCCGCATTTCATAAGATCTGCGACTGAACTCTCACTCAATCGTCTCGGAGTTGGAAAAGCCCAAAGGCCATTCACATGGTCGCCGAACCGTTCGATGATCCGCATTCTGATACGATAAGCAGCTGCCAAAGAGATCTGTTGCTCG
>JAHECH010000281.1 GCA_024641835.1 Deltaproteobacteria bacterium | reverse complement strand
GATCTTTGCGCAGCCTGCGGGTCCTGGAGCGACGGGTCCGGGTTATGGGTATGGCTATGGGATGGGCCCCGGCATGATGGGTCCCGGGTATGGCTACGGGATGGGCCCCGGCATGATGGGACCTGGCTATGGCTACGGAATGGGTCCTGGCATGATGGGTCCCGGGTATGGCTACGGCTACGGCATGGGTCCCGGGATGATGGGTCCCGGCTATGGCGGGCAGTATGGGCCACAGTACGGTCCGCAGTACGGTCCGCAGTCCGGTCCGCAGTACCAGCAGCCCCAGAAACCGTTGGACAAAGCACAGGTCCAAGAACAGGTTGAAAATTACCTGAAGTCTACGAGAAATCCCAACCTCAAAATAGGAAAGATTGAAGAAAAGGGGAATGACTACGAGGTGGATATTGAAACCAAAGGAGGGTCGCTGGTGGACAAGCTCCTTGTGAACAAGGATTCGGGCTGGATGCGATCCACTTATTGATGAAAAGAGTGCTCCTGCTGTTTCGCTGCAGAAGCACTCGCTGCAGAAACACTCACTATCTAAAGGAGGTTCATCATGAATGCTCTCGTTCAATGGAGAGGCTATGATTGGGGCATGGGATCCGGCATGTTGGGATACGGCTATGGCATGTCCTGGTTCGGCCATATTCTCATGGTCGTTTTCTTGGTTGCCGTGATCGTCGGAATTATTTTTCTAATCCGCTGGGTTGTTGTTTCTTCTCGTGCTGGAGGGCAGGGTGTGAGCCATGGTGGTGATACGGCTCTGGATATCCTGAGGAAGAGGTATGCCCGCGGGGAAATCAACAAGCAGGAGTTTGAGGAAAAAAAGAGAGACCTCATCGCATGATTCGGTGGAGACCTGACATGAGCATGACGAGGAGAACATTTATCAAGGCGACTCTTGGCGCTGGGGTTGGGCTTTCTTTCCCTGGAGGTTTCGTTTTTCCTTCGAGGTCTCGTGCTCAGGGAAAGGTCCGGGAGTATCATCTATTTGCATCAAGGGCGAGAATCAATCTCGGCGTAGGGCCTGACTTCTGGGCATGGACTTACAACGGTCTTGTACCAGGCCCGGAGATTCGGGTCAAAGAGGGGGAGGTCATTCGAGTCATCCTGAAGAACTATCTGCCCGAGGAGACGACTATTCACTGGCATGGGGTGCCGGTGCCAAATCCGATGGATGGCGTGCCAGATGTAACCCAGAAGGGCGTCAGACCCGGTGAGAGTTTTGTCTACGAGTTTGAGGCGAGGCCGGCGGGAACCTACCTCTACCACTCCCATGCAAGATATCAACTCGATCAGGGCCTCTACGGCCCTCTGATTATCGAGCCGGCAAACATGACAGGCGCATATGATCGTGAATACACGCTCATGTTGGAAGACTGGGTGATGATGGACGAGGGAGGGGTTTCAGCCCCGCGCAAGCGCGCTAACATCCTTATGGGGATGATGGGTGGAAGAGAGGGGACCCCGCCCTCAAGAGCGCCACTGCTTGAACCGGGTTACGACGGCTATGCAGTGAACGGCAGAGTATATCCCGAGGTAGTGCCTATTACGGTCAACCAGGGAGACAAGGTGAAATTGAGAGTCCTGAATCCTTCTTCTGCCACCATCTACACCCTATCCATGGCAGGTCATCGACTTACGATCACTCATACGGATGGTCGTCCGGTTAAGCCTGTTGAAACGGATGTGCTCCGCATAGGCATGGGGGAGCGATATGACGTAGAATTTGTGGCGAATAATCCGGGATACTGGCTCCTGGCCGCTATGGAACAAGGCTTGGGGGAAGGAGAGCTCCGCATCCCCATAAGATACAAGGGTACCCTGTCCAAAGAACCGGTTAAACCCCTCTTCCGTCCTGGGTTGCGGTTTGTTTCTTACTGGGATTTGAGGTCTCTTGGGTCCGGTGATACCCCTTCATCTGAGGCGCCTGAGAGATTCTATTCCCAAGTGTTGAGCGGCGGGATGCGCTCGCCCTACTGGACTATCAATGGGCAGGTCTATCCTGAAGCGGACCCACTCCCTGTGACAAAGGGTGAACGAATCAGAATCGGTTACTGGAACCGCAGCATGAAGCCCCATCCTATGCATCTCCATGGCCATTTCTTTCATCTGGTCAACCCTGATGTTCCCAAAGAGACGTGGATTCAGAAGGATACGGTCATTGTGAATCCCATGGAAAAAGTGGAGATCGAGTTCCTTGCTGATAACCCTGGAAAATGGTTCCATCACTGCCATAACCTCTACCATATGATGGCCGGCATGGCGAATGTTTTGGTCTACTATTAGGTTGTCTCGCGTCCGTATTCGGTTTTCGCTTTTTCCTCGCCTTTGCGCAGCAGGACGTGTTCCAGGAAAAGAACCAGGGCAATTCCTGCAATAAGGCTGTTGGCCATGAAAACCTGCAGGGACCCAGGGAGCGCGTCGAAGAGGTTTTGAGGAAGAAACCCGACCATCGAACCAATGAGGAGAGGTATCCCTACAACAAAATAATCCCGGAACGTGAGCCTCTGGGAAGCCACTGCGGAAATGCCGACGCCCACCTGGCCGCCCAGGGCAACACAAAGGGCAGCACCTACCACAGGCGCAGGGACCAGGGAGAGCAGGGCGGCAAGCTTGGGAATGAAAGCCGCAAGGGCCAAGATGACGCCGCAATAGGTGACGGTAAATCTGCTCGCAACCCGGTTCACGAGGATAACACCAGGACTCATGCTATAGCTCACCGTCCCTACCACACCCAAGAGACCACAAAAGATCCCTCCAAGTCCGTTCACGAAGATGCCGCGAGGAATGGATTTGGCTAACCTTTGCTGGTCTGTAATGGCTGCAATCCCTTGAAGGCTTCCGAGGCTGTTCACCATCACGGCAAGATAGGCGCAAGCAAATGAGACCAGGGCGGACCAGGAGAAGCCTGGAGTCGTAGCCATCCAGCGAGGAGAAAAAGTGAACCATGATGCTGAGGCCAGGGTTCTCAGTTCAAGACGGCCCATGAAGAGGAATAGGATCGACCCAGCGATCATGCCGATGAGAATACTGACGGTTTTCCAAATGCCTGGGAGGCGATAAGAAGTGGTTGCAATAAAGAGTGTCAAGACAAGGCTGATAAGGAAGATCGCTCCCTCTCCTTGAGGATGTTGATGGTCTGCACCGGTCATGAATCGTATCAAGGGACCGAGAAGGCCAAGAGCGATTAAAATGAGAATGACACCGATCACATTGGGAGTGAAAAGCCGGGAAAGCCTTTCCAGCTGCTTTGAGAGAACGGCAATAATCAGAAGCAATGCTCCAAGGATCATGCCCCCTTGAATCACAGGAAGCCCTAGAGGCGCGAGAAGAATGAATGAAAGAATCAAAGCTGTGGACGGCCCTTCCAGCAAGGGGTACCTGTGGCCCCATAAAGTCTGGATGATGGTAAAGATACCGGATGTCAACAGGCTTAACTGAAGGAATCGGACACCATCCAGATGGCCTGGGCTGAAAGCACTGACGCTGAGGGTGGCGGCCATGATGATGGCAGGGAACATGATGAATGCCCATTGCAGGCCGTAGAGAAGGGCGTAATAAAAGGGGGGCCGCTCGTCGAGATCATAAAGATAGTCGGGTTTCGTTTCTTGCACAGTAACAGGGATCACTCCTGGGATCCTACGCGTCAGGGATAGGGAGCTGAACCACGCACTTTGTCCCTTCTCCGGGAGCAGGCTCCAGAAAGATATCGCCCAGGTTTCGCCTGGCAGCGAGCTGGGCAATGGGAAGGCCGAAACCCGTGCCATAAGCCTTGGATGAGAAAAAGGGGACGAGAATAAAGCTTATCGGCAAATTCCTCTTTCTTCTGGATGAGGATATGGCGGTAGGTGCTGAACAGTTTCAGGTCGTGCTCGGTCAGGCCCAGTTTTTCTTGAAACCAGAGCAACTTCCCAAAAGGAACGGGCATATCAAGCTTCATGAACTAACTGCCTCCGGAAAGCGGGAGCTTTCACTTCATCTTACGAATGCGCACTTCAATATTCGGGGTATCCTTCATCAGCCCTAAAAGCTTGGAGGTAATTGTCTTGCCAAAATGAAATGTACACTCTGAACGCCCTCTAGACAGGATAAAGCCAAAGTGGAAAAGTGGCAAGGGAAAATCTGCGAACGGCCTTGACATAACAGTGGGAAATCGGGGATAAATGGGCTCATGGAAAACAACATGTCTGCTGCGCAATTGCGAAGACTCATCAGGAACAGGCAGTGGAGCAAGCCGACCACGGGCCTTGCACCAGGGTGGGTTCAGGCCAACCTGGTCATGCTTCCCAAAGAAGAAGCATTTCACTTCTTGCTCTTCTGCGTGCGAAATCCCAAACCCTGCCCCATCCTGGATGTCCTGGAGCCGGGCCAGACTGAGCCGAGGATAGCACCGGGCGCAGACCTGAGGACTGATTTGCCCAAATACAGGGTATATGAGAAGGGGGTGCTCAAGGCCGAGGTGGAAGAGGTGGGCCATCTTTTCCACAAAGACATGGTGAGTTTTTTGCTGGGCTGCAGTTTCTCCTTTGAAAATGCGATGCTTGCTGCGGGGCTTCCAATAAGAAACATGGAAGAAGGGAAGAATGTCTCCATGTACATCACCAGCAAGCCCTGTGCATCAGCCGGGCCCTTTTCCTGTCCCATGGTCGTGAGCATGAGGCCTATGACGCCGGAGCAAGCAGTGAGAGCCGTGCAGGTGACCACGCGTTTTCACCTCACCCACGGCGCGCCGGTTCATATGGGGTCCCCGGAAGCGATTGGCATCCAAGACCTGAACAAGCCTGAGTTTGGCGATCCTGTGACTATCTGCGCCGGGGAGATACCCGTATTTTGGGCCTGTGGAGTGACGTCCACTCTGGCGGCCATATCCGCTTGTTTACCCCTGGTCATCACCCATGCTCCGGGGCACATGTTCGTCTCAGACCTCAAAGACGAGCACCTGACTTTGCTCTGATTTTCCTCGCCTGTTCAGCCTTGACACGCTCGGGTGATTTTCCTATATTGCTGAAATTGTGAACGATATGCCCAATGATCTGTCAGGGCATAGGCGGCTGCCTTTTGACAACCCATCCCTATCATTTCTAACGGACGAGCGGCGCCAGTGCTTTGCACTGACTGCCCATCGTGATTTCCCCGGTTCGGGCTCATCAGTTAACCAGGCCCTTTGGCCAAGAAAAAGGAGGTATCAAGATGAAGGCAATGATGAAAATCGGTTGTGTTTGGGTGGCTCTCGCGGTGATGGCAGGGCTTTTTTCCCCAGGAAGTATCTTAGCTGCTGAAGAGATTAAGATCGGCGTGATATACCCTTTGACCGGGACTGCAGCGGCGGCGGGACGAGAGCTCCGAGCAGGAGCGGAGCTGGCCACAGAGATCGCAAACAATGCGATGCCCGACATTGCCATGAGCATGGCTAAGAACGCGGGTATCAAGTCCCTCGGCGGGGCAAAGATTACGCTCATCATCAAAGATCATGAAGGAAACCCCACCTTGGGGGCTGACTTGGCCAAGAAGCTGATACTGGATGACAAGGTGGTCGGAATCCTGGGTTGTTACCATAGCTCGGTGACCAAGACCGTGAGCGCCGTGTGTGAGCAGTACGGCATCCCCATGATCAATGGCTCCTCCACCTCACCCGACCTGACAAAAAGGGGCTTCAAGTGGTTTTGGCGAACAACGCCTAATGACGTGACTTTCACAAAGGATCTCTTCGAATTCCTGAAGGGATTGAATGAAGGGAAAGTGAAGGGTGTCAAAAAGGCTTCCAAGGCGCACATCCGGACCCTTGCTTCTGCCTGTGAAAACACGGAATGGGGATCCATGGTTACAGAGAGCATCAAGCATTTCGCAAAGGAGTACAAGTTTAATCTGAAAAAGGCACTTCTCTATGCCAGCCAATCAACGGACCTCTCAAATGAAGTGCGCTCTCTGAAAGCCGCAAAAACAGATGCCATGCTTTTCGCCTCTTACACTTCTGACGCCATACTCATGCTCAAAAGCTTGAAGGCGGAGAAAGCAAAACCCAGGCTGATCTGGGGGCAAGACGCGGGATTTGAAACGCCTGAGTTTCGTAACACCCTGGGTGATGACATCGTCGGCGTCCTCACACGAACGGTGTTTTTGCCCCAGGTCGTCACGGTCAAGAAGGTGGCCGGGCAGATCAATACGATGTATAAGGCCAAGACCGGTAACGACCTCAGCGGCGCCTCGGCCAGCTCCTTCACAGGGCTGC
>JAHECH010000280.1 GCA_024641835.1 Deltaproteobacteria bacterium | reverse complement strand
CCGAAAGCATGGTGTACTCCAACAAAACGCTGAGTCAGTCTGGATTATATCAGATCTTGCTACGTATGCAATGGCTTCAATCTTACTACATCAACCCATGTGCACGGTGAGTCGGTTGGTGCCGGCCATGAGCCGTTCCCGCACTGCTGCCATGGGGACCTCCGCGGCGCCGGGGCGGTAAGGGTTGGCTCCCCGGGTGTAAGGGAGGTCGGCACCATTGAGGTTCACCCCCGTGGGGCCGCAGCCGGCAAGGCCGCAGCCGGCAGCCTTGATGCGGTAGGATATCTCCATCAAGAGGCCCCCCCAGTCCATCTGCACCCGCAGCCCGTCAAGGGATGGGGGGATCACCGGATCGACCACCAGCAACGATTGCTCCCTGCGCAAACCGAGGAAGCACTGAATCATCAGTCTTGTCCAGATGCCCGGCCCGCTCGAATAAACCCGCCAGCCTCCGTCGAGATTGACTTCGCCCCTTTTCACCCGCTCGTACTCCACGAATGCCTGGTAGCGGTCGCTAAAGACTGCATCAGAGCTGGAATAGTAGCAATTCGCCTGGCGCAGGGTTGCGCTAGGCATCAGGGAGCGGATGCCGATGGGGTTTGCCTGGCAGAGGGCGAGGAAAAAACCCTCGGCGTCGCCATAGTGCGCCAGGGCTTCTGCGTAGCGCAGATGAGCATGGGTATACATGAGGCCGATTTCCCGGCCGAAGAAGCAAGCGCTTTCAGCGCGCTGGAAGTACTTCTGCGGACCCCCCCGGTATTCCATCGGCCGCTCGAAAAGCCGGGCGCCATCAGGACCGCACAGATGTGCTTGGATGAGGTCAAGGTGTTTCTTTGCCTGTTCCGGGGTCAGGAGGTTGTTGATGATGGCGTGGATCATGGCTAGCAGGCTGTAGGACACGCCTGTGGCCCGGTCGCGCGGATGCAGGAGGTAATCGATGCGGCCGTCTTCATGGAAGTAAGCGAACCCAGTGACGGTCCCGTCCACGATCAGACGGCTCTGGAATTCCCACAGGACCTCCGCCGCCATGGCCTCGAATTCGGTCGCCCGGTCTCCGCGACCCAACCGCCGTAAAGCCGCGGCCAGGGCGGTGAGGGTCTGGTGGTGGAGTGTCACGGTCCAGGCGCTGCAAAGGCGCTCCCGCATGGCGGGATCAAAGGGCTGCATGGAATCGTTCCAGTCACCATGGCCGTAGGCTGCCAGGCGGGTGCCGGGAATAACGCGGCCGTTCATGACTGCCAGGGCACGCTCCACATGGCGCCACACAGAGCCCTCTTCGGCCTTGTGGTCGCCCTCTGGATGGAAGAACGGCACCACCTCGTCGAGCAGGCTCGCGTCCTCCGAAGCGGTGAGGTATTGGGCGA
The DNA here is from genome assembly GCA_024641835.1 of Deltaproteobacteria bacterium. GTDB lineage: Bacteria > Desulfobacterota > DSM-4660 > Desulfatiglandales > HGW-15 > JAHECH01. Next base: position 4,871 of record JAHECH010000280.1, on the reverse strand, counting down.
GGGCCAGCACCGGCCAGAACACGATGTCCCCGTGGGAATCGCCTGCCCGGATGTTCCGCTCCCGATCGAAGAACATGAACCATTGGCGCCAGTCCCCGTCGGGGTTCTGCGTCTTGAACACGCGGATCAGAAGGTCTCGGATGGGCTCAAAGCGGCTGAAGGCGAGCAGCATCTCCACTGGACCCTGAGAGATGTCGCGGGTGCCCCACCCGCCCCCCGTATACTGCTCAAGGCCGCGCGGTGCGAGGTAATGGATCAGGGCGTTCTGGACAAACCAGGGCAGGATTTCGGCAAGGCCCGCTGCCCTGCCGGCCAGGGGACTGCCGGCCGGCGGATGGAGGCGGAGACCCGAGGTGATGTCGGCCCAGAATCGAGCCCTATCCGGCCCTGCCATTTCTGTGTGGGCTTCGGAGATCAAACAGCCTCTCATGCGGAAGCCGATGGAAAGGGCCGGGCCGCTGATCATACAGAGATAAGGATGGTTGCGGGAGCAGCCGTCCAGGAACAGCAGTTCGTCTCCTCCGATCCGCTCGATCGCCGTACCGGAGAAGGGTTGGATGCGGAAACCCCCTTTTGGAAAGCGGCGGCCCACATCGGAATCGGGCACCGGATGCACAAACACCCCTTCGTTGTCCTGGATAAAGCGGACCGGCACGGCATCGCTGCCGTCGTCCCCGTTTATGGCCACGTGGTTGGACAAGAGGAAGCGCACGGCGGTGCCGGACATGACTTCCGCTGACAGGGTCAATTCATGGCGGTCAGTGGACGCCTCGCTGCGGACGGCGATCAACCCGGCGGCATGCTTGTAAATCCAGCGGCAGCACTCAGGCGCCATCTCGAAGGCGGAGGGCACGTCCAGCAGGCGCCAGCGGTCATTCAGTTCCACGAACAGGCGCTGGCCGTTGCCGCGCAGGAGGCTCAGATAGCTGTGGCTGGCGGACAGGAAGCGATTGATGCTGACGTGGCCCTGGGTCACCATGGAGTGGAACACACCGCCCATCCACGCGGTGGAGGTGAGCGACGCCTCGTCGGGGATCAAGCCGTGGCCGGTGCGCAGGATCTGAGCATGGGGCCGCAGGACTTTCGACTCCTTGGCTTTCAACACCACGTGGCGATTCGTTCCGGTAAAGAAGGACAACACCCTGCCGCCTTCCCGCTCCTCCTCGCGGCGTTCCCTGCCGAACAGATCGTCGATTTCGGCTTCGGTCAGCTCTTGGGCGTTCAACAGTGGAGCAGCGCCGAATAGACTCGCTGCCGGTTTTGAGCCGGCTGGCGGCTTTCGATGGGTAGCGGGTACTGCTTCCGGCAAGGCCATGGCTTTGTCAACGAAAACCAGGTCAGCCACAGAGGTTGCGCTGGGATGATCCTCCTCGAACCAGCCGAAGAAGCCTCGTTCCGCTATTGCGCCTGGTTCCAGCCGCACCGGAGCCTCCTGGATCGCCACCATCGAGTGCTCGTGCTGCAGGCGGGTACCGGGCAACCCCCTGGTGAGCCCTACGGGGGCCTCGCCGGCGCGGGTGGCCAGGCCGTGAAACTGAAGAGCGTCAGTGGCATAAGAGGCGCCTTTACCCAGCGCGCCGATGACGGTCCAGGGATTCCGGCCGGCCATGGCTAGATTCTGGCGCGAAGCCACAACAAAGCCTCTTTCCTGATGAGAGAGAGGCGTGTGATCCACATAGTGGCTGGTATAGTACTCGTTTATGCGCACCGCGCCGTAATGGGCAAGAGCCAGGTCCTGGGCATAGATGAGGTCCACGGTTTCCGCTCCGGCGGCAGTGTTCTCCAGCACCACGTGCCAGAACCAGGCCGGAGCAGACTCCGCCAGAACCAGCGAAACGAAGAAACGGATCCCCTGCCATTCCCCATGCACGGTCATGGCCCGTTGATCCACGTGGATGGCGGCGGGACTGCGGGGCCCGAGGAGCGGTGTGGCCTCCATCGCCGCTCCCAAGCGGCGCAAGTAGAGGTTGGCCGGACCGCCTTCGATGTCGGTGCCGAGGAACAGGTTCAGGAGGATGTCGCGAAGGTCCATGCGCCGGATCGAGCCATTGGCGTTCACCTGGATGCTCAAGCCGGCAGGGCTTTCGAGACGAAAGGGGAAGTGAACAGACGACGGGTTCAGGAAATTCATCATACGAATTCCTTCATAGGGCAAGAACCATAGCTGAAATCTATTATATTATCAACAAGCGTATTAAGACCTTAGCATCGGATATGACTAACCCGAGCCATGCATAGGAACGGTTCACGGCGCAGGGCGCGGCCTACTCCGCCAAAGTAACTTTGGCTAAGAAGGCCGGACCGTGCACGTGAAGAACCCCGTGCTCCCGCACGGGGCTTCTTCTAAGAAAAAGCCATTTAGCTTGGGGCCCTATTGTTTAAAATCCCCATGGCCATTCATCCCCGCTCTTCCGAGTGGGCATTCTGGCTTTTTCACGGAAAAGCGATCAATGCGATACTATGGTCGACCGTGCACCGTGTACCTTGAAGCGTGTACCGTCTGCGCGACTGCCGGGGGGTTCCAAATCGCAAGAGAATGTGCTAATACCCAAGACGCTGGAATAGCAGCTTTCATGGTTGAAGCAACGCAGGGTCCGATCCGTACACTCCAGCCAAAGGGGTTCACCAAAAGAGCGGGTTCCCCGGTCGGCATGAAAGAGGAGAAGTGAAATGCCTGTGTACATGGTCGCAGAGGTTAAAAAGAAGGATAAGCAGAAGTACAACAACTACATCGCAGCGCTAACAGACATCATCGCCAGGTATGGCGGTCGTTATCTTGTGCGTGGCGGTCGCGTTACCCCGTTGTTCCGAGGAAGGGAGCTGGAACGGAGGCATCCGGACAAGGTCCTTATCGTTGAGTTCCCATCCGCGGCCGATCATAGACGGTGTTTTACATCGCCAGAATACCAGGCTCTCATTCCGCTTCGTGAGGCAGGGGCCGAGATTCGCGCGGTCCTGCTTGAAGGGTACGCGCCAGAGAAATAACGGCCGGGCGGCGCTGAGGCCGCGTAGGATCTCCCCCTGATAGCGCCCGCGCGATGTATACCATGGATACCCCGGGGTGCACTAAACTAGACGACTACATGAACCCGGAGCATTTGACAATATAACCAATAGTCAGTCTAACCTGCTGTTCTCTGGACGTTTTTGCTTAACCCCCTGTTGCTGGCATGTCAATTGCTTTTAAACTCAGCTTAAGATCACCATCCCGGGTAGAAGCTCTATACCCAGACGAACAATAACCGCATTCTCTTAACCCACAAAAAAAGCGAGGCGATCATGAGTGCCCATAACCCCCGTCTTCAAAGATCGTTAAGATTCTGCGAGCTATGCGGCCAGTTCATGGGAAGCATGACTCGGAGCGATTGGGACAGAGGCGTTCATCTGTGCCAAGAGTGCGTAGAATCACGCGACAACTTCGTCATCATGGCGAGGGACAAATCCCACAAAGAATGGGAAGGCCTGTGGCGGAAGAGCTGACACTGCCTCAAATCCAAACTTTTGCGGAGTGGTGAATTATCCTTTTTTCTGTTTTTCTTTTTTCTCCACCACGCAGTAGATTCCCTCTCCTGACATGCCTGCACCGAAGCACTGATTGTCAGAAACGCATTTGGCCTTGCTCAGATCGCCGGAGGCCCAGCGTTTGACAAGACCCGGTTCACGAATGAAAGGACGGCTCATGGAAATGCAGTCGGCATATCCTTCATCCACCAATTTCTCTGCCACATGGAAAGAGCGATTCCCCCCGACCAGAATGAGCGGCACACGAAGATTCTCCTTGAAAGCCCTGGCTGCGTTCCTAAAATAGGCTTCTTTCTCTTCTGACTTTATCCCGGCCCTGGAAGGGATCAGGTTACCGGAGACAAGGGTTCCTCCGCTCAACTCAATAGCATCCAATCCCCCTCTCTCGAGCATGGCACCGACCTTGATAGAATCTCCTAAACTCAGGCCGCCTTCCAGGCAGTCTTCACAGTTCATCTTCACCAGGACCGGAAAATCCTCCCCCACCGCTGCCCTTACGTTTGCCAGGGTTTCCAGGAGAGCCCTGGCACGATTCTCAACCGGACCGCCGTAGCTATCAGTGCGCTTGTTGAATGCGGGCGAAAGGAACTGGCTCATAAGGTATCCATGAGCTGCATGAATCTGAATACCGTCAAAGCCGGCCTCTTTTGCCCTCCTGGCTGCCCTGCCAAAGTCGTCCACGATTCCCCGGATGTCTTCACCCGCCATGACTTTTCGCGGCGAATTGGCAAACCCCTGTACTTGCGACACCGCGAGAGGCGTCTCGCGGATCAATTTAGGGCTGGCGAAGAAACCTGCATGAGAAATTTGAGCAACGATGGAGCCTCCTTCTTTGTGGACCGCTGAGGTCATGTCATGAAGCCCCCTTACAAGGCGATCTTCATAAATCCCGAGTTGCCATAATCCTGCCTGGCCATCTCGCCGCACATAAGCATGACTTGTGATGATGAGACCAACGCCGCCTCGTGCAAGCTGCACCATGAGCTCGACAAGCTTGGGAGTCGCTTCACCGTCCTGTGACGCCATCCCTTCCCAGGTTGCCGACCGCACAAACCGGTTCGCCAACCTCATTCCCTTGATTTCCATAGCCTCGAACAAACTCGACATGATTGTACCCTCCGGTATCTAATACGAACGTGTTAAGTGTTTTGTCATCGAGTGTATTAGTATCACGTCTCAGAAATTCATTGACTTAGTCCCCTGTACGGCCCCACACCGCTGGGAAGGGGTCTCTCAGAGCCGCAATATCCCTACAGGGGCTTTCCGAGGGGCCAGGGGTCTCTCTCAAAATCATTTCGTAGGGGAGGGGCTTAAGCCCCTCCCCTACAGAGACATTCGGGATGGCTGAG